>NZ_JAPQLF010000111.1:0-21510 GCF_028982105.1 Wolbachia endosymbiont of Drosophila bicornuta
TATACATCCTCTAAAAGAAATCAAAAATTGTTGAACTGGTCAATATTTATAACTAATGTTCCAGAAAATAAAATTAGTGCTGAGCAAGTATTAACGATTTACAGAGTAAGGTGGCAAATTGAGTTATTATTTAAATTGTATAAAAGCCATATCAGGCTTGATAAGGTAAAAGGAAAGCCATGCAGAGTATTATGTGAACTATATGCTAAATTGTGTGCAATTCTTATATTTCACGGCATAGTTGGTTGCACAGAAGTGAAAAAGAATACAGAACTTAGCTTAACAAAGGCATTTATTGATCTAAAAAGGCGGGTTAGAGAGTTATTTTTAGTATTAACCAAAATTAATAGTTTAAAAGCATTTCTTAAAAAACTCACTATAACTTGGTCGCGATTTTCATTAAAAGACAAACNTAGAAGGGCTAGAGTATCCACTTTAACCTCTCTAAATTTGCTCACAATCTCTTAACTTGACGCGTATGATCATCACCACAGTCCGAACTGTCTTCTGAGTTCCCATCACTATCTGACCAATTGTTAACTTTCGGAAATTCTGAGCTTTTCTGTTCACCTTCAAAAGTCTGATTACTACCACCAGCGCCCTTTGTCAAATTTTCTTTACTTTCACAAGAACCATCTGAACCATAGCCCTCATTCCCTTTTGGATCTGAATCATCTGGATTACAATCAGAAGTTATTTCTGTATCTTCAGAAATCTGTTGATTATCACTTTCACCTAACAAACCACCATTTGTTGGATTACATACATTTTCTGTATATTTTTGATTATTTTGTGCTTCTATTTTCCTCTTCTTGTACAACGGTTCAAACTGATCAATTTCAATCGATCGTACTCGTTTCCTTGAAGGAAAGTCCTCTGGAATCTGATCCTCATCGTCAGAATTGTGACCTGAATCACAAATTACATGATCATTGCAGGTAGAATTATGCTCTACTGAATCAGTACTTTCAAAAATTTGTGGATTATTACTCACGTCTGGCAAATCACCTGATAAACCAGTCTGATGATTATTTTCACCTGCCCAACCATCAGTTGGTGTTGTAATGCATATTCCTGTATATCTTTGGCTATCAAGAGAATCATTAGTTAATTGTACTGCTGTATAAGTTGTCCGGTCATCCTCATCATCGGAACTAATACCTGAATCATGGCCATCACCTTCTTCAATCTTTTGAGTTTCTATATCGTGTTCATTTATTTCGCTCGACGAATCATAGTTGGAAGGGTTATACTGTTGGTTAGGACGTTTAAAAATTTGATGCCAATCGCTGTAAGGCTCCTTAAAATCGAAAGCAGTGCGTATAGCTTTTTCCTTGTCTGATACCCAACCATTCATATTGTATAACAATTACTCACTAATCCCTTAGTGAATATCGTAATATATAGGTCTGTCAATAAAAAAATATAACTTTCTTTGGTTCTAACCTTTGCAAATCAGTATCTATAGCCCGGTAATTTCTCATATATTGCACTCTGGACCTAGGAGCGTTGTTAATAAATCCACGACAGCTAGACAACCTTCGCCCGTTTACTAAAAGGAAAAGCAGCAAAGAGCGAACCAAAAGCGATAAGAAAGGATCCAAGCCAGATTATAGACATTCCAGGTTTATAGTGCACTTTGGCTGCGATTTTGCTCTTACTCTTATCAATCTCTCCAATTACAACATAAATATCAGAAAATAAATTGTGGTAGATACTGCTTTCAACATTTTTCTGACCTTCCACAAGGTAAAATCTATATTCAGGGGTCATCTCACCTAATATCTTATTATTCAGCAAATTCCTGATATCCATTGTACCCCTCACTGCATGGAAATTTTTTTCTTTTATTAGCTCAATATTTCGTAAAGTAACTTTAAATTTATTGACTGTTATGCTATCCCCTATTTTTAGGTAATTTTCTTTTTTCTCCTGCCAACCAACCGAATATGCTATACCAAGCACTAGAATTGCCACTCCAGCATGAGCTGCCATCATTGCATAGTAGGATTTAGAAACTTTTCTTGCTAATAAAATTGATTCACCAAATGCTACCTTAAATAAACAAATTCTTTTACTGTATGCTTCTAAAACAAAGATTAATAATGCTATGGAGATAGTAATTGATAGCACAATTATTAGCTCCATGTGAAAAATAAACGGCAAAATAGCTGCAGCACTACAAAATGAAAATCTATATTCACGGAATATTGGCAATAGACTATTTCCCTGCCAACTGCAGTATTGCCCAATTATCGTGAGGGCTAGAATAGCCAGTGCAATAGTGTTAAATAAGGAATTATAGTATGGTGCTCCAACTGAAATTAATTCACCGGTTAAATATTCGAGCACTGTAGGGTATAAAGTGCCAACGAACACAATGAAAAAGGCAGTGATGAATAATAAATTGTTCATCAGCATCATCGTAAGGCGTGAAAAGAATCTTCTACCCTCTGTCACTTGAGTAGCAGGTTTCTTTTCAGATTCCAGTGTCAAGCATTGGAATGACATCGCAGACGTGTGATTTTTTCTCGTAAATACTACAAATATTACTAAGCTACTGACTGTAATTACACCAAGTAGAGCTAATATATATAGTCCATATCTTGGATCATCTGCAAACGTGTGCACTGAGGTAAGTATTCCTGAGCGGACTAGAAATGTTCCAGTCACACTCAATATAAAAGTTGTAAGCGTAAGTAAAATAGCAAAGTTCCTTAAAACATTGAAATTTCGCACCACAAGCAACAAATGTGTCAGCGCTACTGCAATTAGCCACGGCATCAAAGAAACGTTTTCCACTGGATCCCAAAACCAAAATCCACCCCACCCAAGTTCGCGATATGCCCACCAGCTACCTAAGCTGATGCCCAAAGTGAGCAGCGACCAAGAAATAAGTACCCAAGGCCTGACAATTTTAGCCCAAACATTTCCTTCAGTATTTAAAATTAATCCAGCTATAGAGAGCGAAAAAGGAACGCTAAATCCAAGGTACCCCAAATATAATATCGGTGGATGAATAGCAAGGCCTATATCCTGCAATATCGGATTAAAACCAAATCCATCTGTTTCAATGCCTGGCATTTTAGTGAAGGGGCTGGATTCAATTAAAGTGAACAGCAAAAAACAAAAGCAAATCAGCCCATGAGTGATAAGAGATATTTTTTTTAATTTACTACCATTAGTTCGTTCTGGTGTCATTCCAGTGCTTGACACTGGAATCCAGTTTTTATTACACTGCCATTTGATGTACTCATTTGCAATTAAATTGTCTGGATCCCAGTGTCTGGGCACTTGGATGACAGAAGAAGAGACTGGGATGACAGAGGGGGAAACTGCGATGACAGAAGGTATATAAATATCCATTAGTAATAAATACATGACAAGCACTAAGGTCCAAAGCAACATGGATCCTTCTTTGTTTCCCCAAACACCACAAATCTTGTAGATCAAAGGTTTTGTTGTGTGTGAGTGGTAGTATACGTTTTCAAGTGAAAAATCATTTGTAATGTGGCAGTAGATCAAAATAGCCATTGACACTGATACACAAAAAAATATGGCAGTGGTAATAAACCGACAAGAACTAAGCGGTAAAAACAAATATGTCAAAGACAATAAGCAGGCTAGCAATAGCAATATATTCCCAAGTTCAGGCATAAAAAATTATAGTTTTTATATAAACAATATTACTGATGACAAGTTAGAAGTTAAAGTGTTAATTGATGCTAGCATAATGCTCCCGTAGTTAGCTGTGCTAGTATTAATTAAAAATTAAATATTAAATCTTTATACTTTTATAGATAGCGTTAATATTGAGGTAACATTGTGGGTACAACTAAGATTAGTAAATTTCCATTCAATATAAAAGGTAAAGTGGCAAAACAACATGCCGAACCAATAATCGAAAAAAATCTCTATACTATTTTAGGATTCAAAGATATAGAAGATTTTGAAAATAAGACAAGTAAGCTTGTTAATAAAAAAGTTTGGCAATCATTTGTTGACTGCTTTGCAAAAGAAATAGATTATGCAGCAACCGAAAAAGTTGTAAAAAGCATAGTTTGTAACATTGCAAAGAGTGATCGCGGTGATGCTTTTACCAAAACTGAACATCTCATATTAAATGAAAAACAAGATAATAAAAAGAGAGAAAAAGCGATTAGAAAAGCTATTAGTATTTTGAGAAAAATCAATCCAGAAAAAGCCTTTAATGAACTTTCAGTAATAAAAAAACAAGCTGAAGATTTTTTACAAACCGATTTTTGTAAAGCACAGAGTAAATCACTTCAAGGATTTGCTCCCTCTGGTGGACAGCTCTTTGCGGAAACTCTGAAATATATAGAAACACTAGAAAGATTATCCGAAGTAAAAAAAGAAGCGCTAGTTAAAGATTTCTTGTTAAATCATGTTAGTTCATTGAATAAAAAGTATCCTAAATCACAAGGTAAAAGGGAAGATGCTATAACAATACTATCAAGTGATGAGTTGAAGAATTTTTACAATAAAGGTGTAGAAGAAGGAATATTACAACCAATGGCATCTTACAAAGAATGTAGAAACCTGTATGACAAAATGAACCAGATAAAAAATGAATCCAAAAGTATAATTAAAAGAGAAGAACGGGAAGAAAATTCGAAGAAAATAGATAAGTCGATAGTCAGCGCGATTAATGACATAAAAAAACATATAGAAGCAATCCTTAAATGTAAAGACTTTCAAAGTTCTTACATAAAAGAGAAAAAAGAACATCCATTTAGAGGCAACGCATGTCAAAAAATGATTGATATATATCAAGAGAGAATTGTTGGATATCAGGAGAAAATTCGTCAAAACTTAAACCAAATAAAAGCGATATTAAAAAGTGCGCCGCAAGAAATGGATGAAGAATTAGAGGAAATAATCGATGGTATACATGAAGCAAAACAGTTCGATGAAGATTTTGATTCAGCTTTAATTTGTTTATCGAACATGCAGAATGAGCCAGATATTCAACTGGAAAATCCTCCAACAGAGCTAAGAGTTTCACACATTAACGTTAAAACTAAGCTAATTAGGTTATAAGGGCGGGATTTTTGGGATAATTTTAATTCAAGACAGCTCTTAGTCTGTGTTTTAATTTGGTTGTGTTTTATTAAAAAAACTTTAGATTTATTGCATAATTGATACTCAAATATAATGACTCAAACTTGGAATTTGTTGCAAACAGGGCAAAAGGAAGGCTATAAAATTGCGTATACTAATGCTCGTATTATCGACCCAGAAACTAAACTTGATATAAAAGGTTCGCTATTGACTGAAGGGGATAAAATTGTTGATTTTGGCGAATCATTATTTTCAACAAGTGGAGTTGATGAAACAATAGACTGTAAAGGGCTTGTTCTAATGCCAGGCCTTATTGACATTCACGTACATTTTCGTGAACCAGGCCAGGAACATAAAGAAACTATATATACAGGCAGCAAATCTGCAGCTGCGGGGGGAGTTACAACTGTAGTTTGTCAGCCAAACACTGTTCCAGCAATTGATAGCGTTATTTTGGCTAAATATTTGAAATATAGAGCACTTGAAACTTCACATGTAAACGTTGAATTTTACGCTAAAATCACCACTTCGGAAGAACACCTGACTGAAATGGCACTTTTAAAGGAAGCAGGTGCGGTTGGGTTCACCGATGATGGCATGCCAGTTATGAACCCAATGATTATGAGACAGGCGCTGCTTTATTCAAGTATGCTGAATGTTCCTATTGCTCAACACGCAGAAGATTTAAATTTATCAGCAGGTGGTGCAATCAACGAAGGTAAAATTTCTGAAGAATTGGGAGTAAAGGGGATCTTAAGTGCGTCAGAATCGGTTATGGTAAGTCGCGATATACTGCTCATGAAAGATATGGAGAATGTGCACTACCATATTCTACATGTCTCTTCAAAAGATTCACTTGATGCTATTAAACGTGCAAAAGATTTGGGATTAAATGTTACGTGCGAAGTAACCCCTCATCACTTCACTTTGACTGAAGATATAGTAAAACAACATGGGGCAATTGCAAAAATGAACCCGCCACTTCGCACTGAAGAAGATCGTTTAGCTATGGTTGAAGGTTTAAAGACAGGTGTGATTGATTGCATTGCAAACGATCATGCTCCGCATGATCGTAGTTCTAAAGATCTGCCACTTGAAAATGCTGCATTTGGTATTGTTGGTCTTGAAACAATGCTGCCCCTTTCACTTGAACTCTATCACAGTGGGCAAATGGGTCTACTTGATGTGCTCGCAAAATTGACATATAAGCCTGCAGATATAATACACATACCACGTGGTCGTATACAAAAAAACCTTGCTGCAGACTTAATTTTAGTTGACCTCAATCATGAATGGGAAATTAAAACTGACAACTTTGCTAGTAAATCAAAGAATTCTCCTTTCGATGGTCGCAAAGTAAAAGGACACGTAGTACGTACTGTTGTGTCCGGCAAAACTATATACTCGCAGAAGAGTTAGTTATCATATCTTATCTATTCCAATTTGTTATCACCAGAATGGGCTAAGTGCACCTAAATTTAGATTAAGAAATCTTACACTGTCTCCGAATAAACACATACTCTTATCTTTCCCTAATCTGTAAAGTTATTTTGTCTATCAATCTGATTCCAAAACAGCAAAATTATTGTATAATGTTACTTTGAAGTTTTATTTTCAATGCACAAGTTTGCAATACTTTTTTCTATACTGCTTGCAATAGTTGCTTACTACCTAAACAATGAAATCATATTTGAAATAGCAAAGCTATTTAGTGATATCTTTATCAGCTTGCTCAAATTAATAAGCTTACCTCTGGTTTTTTTATCCATAGTTTCCACAATTTCCGGGCTCAAAGACTCAATTGAAATCAAAGTCTTAGTTAAGAAAACACTATTTTATACTCTGCTTACAACTATTATAGCTGCGTTTGTTGCATTATCGTTTTATTTGTTAATAGATCCAGCAAGAAAAAATTTCATAAGTAATACAATAGGGAGTATTAACAGCAATAACCACAGTTATTTTTCATATTTAAAATCACTCATTCCTTCTAATTTTGTGCAAGTTTTTCTTGAAAATAATATGATTGGTAGCATATTAATCGCTTTTTTGATGGGTGGAGCTATTGTTTCACTTTCAAAAGAAAAGCAGGATATATTACATCAAATATTCTCTGCACTTTTTGATACGCTACTTAAAATTGCTCAGGGGTTACTAAAATTCATTCCGCTTGCTGTGTGGTCCTTTATCACATGTTTTTTGCATGAATTAAAAGGCGGTAGTGAGTTCTACAATCTTTTATGGTATTTTGTTTGCATAATGTCTGCAAATTTTGTGCAGGCATTTCTGATTTTACCGCTATTTATGTGGTATAAAGGCATATCAACAATTCAAACGCTGAAAGGGGTTATGCCAGCACTCACACTTGCGTTTTTTTCTAAATCATCCAGTGCAACATTGCCAACAACTATAGAATGTGTGCAGAACAAGCTAAAGGTGCCAAAGAAATTATCGTCTTTTATTTTACCAATATGCACAACGATTAACATGAATGCATGTGCTGCATTTATACTAATCACTGTAATGTTTGTTGCAGAAATGAACGGATACGTATTTTCCTTAAGCGAAATGTTGATATGGATTTTTTTAGCTACAGGGGCTGCAATTGGTAACGCTGGAGTGCCGATGGGGTGCTATTTTATGGCAACCAGTTATCTCATGTCGATGAATGTTCCTCTGCATATTATGGGACTGATTTTGCCTATTTATACAATCATCGATATGTTTGAAACTGCAATAAATGTGTGGTCTGATGTTTGTATCACTCAGATAATTAATAAAGAATGTAATAGTGAAACTTAAAAAATGATATTAGACGAAAATAACCTAATAATAAAAGAATTTAAAGAAGCAGAAGCAATTTTGCATGGGCATTTTGTTTTATCATCCGGGCTGCATAGTGACACATACATGCAGTGTGCGAAGATTTTTGAAAATCCAAGCAGAGCCATGAAAGTTTGCGCATTATTAGCAGATAAAATAAAAAAAGAATTAAATAGCTCCATAGATTTAATATTATCTCCTGCAATTGGTGGAATAATTGTGGGTTATGAGATTGGCAGGCAGCTTGGAATAAAGACAATGTTTTGCGAGCGCGTTAATGGTAAGTTTGAATTACGCCGTGGATTTAAGATCAAAAAGGGTGAGAAAATATTGCTCATTGAAGATGTAATAACCACAGGTAAATCTTCACTTGAAGCAGTGGAATGTGCAGAAGGGGAAGGAGGTAAAGTTGTTGCTGAAGCTTCTTTGATAAAGAGAAATAGTGAAACGAAACTGCCTTTTCCTGTCATATCTTTGATCGAACTGAACATCAAAAACTACAGCGAGGAAGAACTTCCAAGTGAATTAAAACAACTACCCATAACAAAACCTGGGAGTAGGGAATATTTAACAAAGTAATCCTATAATATCTTGGAAACACAGCATTTATACACAGCTTTAGTTATTTACTCCAAGTGTATTTTATGTATACTTATTACTAAATTAATTTTGAGATGATAGAAAATGAACGAATTTAAATCGATCCGAAATATAGCAATAATCGCACACGTTGACCACGGCAAAACTACTTTACTTGATAACATGTTAAAACAAAGTGGCACATTCCGCGAGAATCAAGAAGTTCAAGAACGAGTGATGGATAGTGGTGATCAAGAGCGTGAACGCGGAATTACAATACTTGCAAAATGTACATCAATAATGTGGTGCAATGAAAAGATCAATATTATTGACACGCCAGGGCACGCGGACTTTGGTGGGGAAGTGGAAAGGGTATTGTGCATGGCAGATGGTGTGTTGCTGCTGGTTGACGCTGCAGAAGGTCCCATGCCACAAACAAAATTTGTGCTCTCAAAAGCACTAAAAGCAAATTTGAAGCCAATTGTGATAATCAATAAGGTCGACCGACCAGACAGCAGAATTGATGAAGTATTAAATGAAATGTATGAGTTATTTTTTAACCTTGATGCAACCAACGAGCAGCTAGATTTTCCAGTGTTGTATGCTTCAGGTAGAAATGGCTGGTGTGCTAAGGAGCTTTCTGATGAAAGAAAAGATTTAAGCCCATTATTTTCAACGGTTATAGATTATATAAAACCTCCTGTTTATAATCAAAATGCACCTTTTGCTATGTTGGTCACTCTACTTGAGTCTGATAAGTTTCTTGGCAGAATATTGACAGGAAAGGTTTATCAGGGCATTGCAAAAGTCAATTCAGATCTTAAGGTGCTTGACCTCGATGGCAAAGTAATTGAACGAGGAAGATTAACTAAGTTGCTCTCATTTTCTGGCTTGAAACGCATTCCAGTAGAACAAGCTGTGGCGGGAGACATAATTGCAATTGCAGGACTTGAGGAAGCTTCGGTTTCAGATACTATAGCAGCACCAGAAGTTACAACTGCAGTAAGCTCAACTCCAGTTGATCCGCCAACAATGGCGATTACTCTGAGCGTTAATGATTCACCTTTTGCTGGGCAAGAAGGTACAAAGCTTACTTCAACTGCTATAAAGGATCGTTTATATGCGGAAGCAGAAACAAATGTTGCAATTACTGTGACTTTGGCACCAAGCGGTGAAGCATTTGAAGTAGGTGGGCGTGGTGAGTTACAGCTTGGAGTGTTAATTGAAAATATGAGGAGAGAAGGTTTTGAGCTTTCGGTATCACGCCCTCGCGTGTTATTTAAAGAAGAAGGCGGTAAAAAACTTGAACCTATAGAGGAAGTAGTAATTGATGTAGATGATGAATATAGTGGAATCATCATGGAAAAACTCAGCTTCCGTAAAGGTGAAGTAACTGACATGAGACCCTCTGGTAATGGCAGGACAAGATTAACGTTTTTAGTGCCATCAAGAGGATTAATCGGTTATCAAGGAGAGTTTTTAACTGATTCTCGTGGCACAGGCATAATTAACCGTTTATTTCACAGTTATGCTCCACATAGAGGTCCAATTTCTGGAAGGCGCAATGGAGTTTTAATTTCTACAGATAAGGGTGAGGCTGTGGCATATGCAATTTTCAATTTGCAAGACAGGGGAATTATGTTTATTAAGCCACAGGATAAGGTATATTGTGGCATGGTTGTCGGCCAGCATAGCCGTGACAATGATTTGGAGATAAATGTGTTAAAGGGTAAGCAATTAACAAACGTAAGAGCTTCAGGTAGTGATGAAGCTATAAAGCTCACTCCACCAAAGATAATGACACTGGAGGATATGATAGCGTATATAGATGATGATGAATTGGTGGAAGTAACTCCAAAATCTATACGTTTACGCAAGAAATTCCTTGATCCAAATGAACGTAAGCGTGCAGGAAGGGCAAAGAATAAGGAGTAATCAGAGGTTGAACATTTGCGAAAAATAGTGTATAATTATTCGTCTCCTAATTGTATTTAATTATGGCCTTTTCGAAATTTCTCGATCCAAAAAACAATTTCGCGTTCAAGAGAATATTTGGCACTGAGAAAAATAAAGATATTCTCATTCACTTTCTCAATGATATATTGTGCTTCGCTGGCAAAGATGAAATAGAAGAAATAGAATTTCTCAGCACTATCATGGATGCTGAGATTGCCTCTAAAAAACAAAGTATTGTTGATGTTTTCTGTACTGATTCTGCTGGAACCCAGCTAATTATTGAAATGGTGCGACCTGAAAGTCTTCGGTCATATTGTTTAAAAGGAGAGGAATTCCTTCAGAAAGAAACTAAAAGAGTTCTAAAACTTATTAAACCAGATGTTTTGCCATCTGAGTCTACGCATCAGTGCGAATCGGGTAACCGGTTGGTGCCAAGCGATGCGGACAATGAACCTCCTCTTGAAAAAGAAGATGCTCAATCGTGAAAGGAGCATAAACTACAAGCATCATGTGGTTGGAGAGCTAGGCTTAGTGGTATGGTGAACGTAAGTGAAGCTTCATAAGTATCGTAACGATTAAAGAGCTAAAGATGCTGATAAGCTCCGACCAAAAGGTAATGTGACATTTTTCATTTCTGGATGTACGCAAATCACCGGTATAGAGAAGTCACCTAACCCACTGTTGTATGACAGAAGGAACAGGGTAAGCCTGTATTTCCGCCTATATGGCAAGCAAACCGCAAGGAACGCTGATGAAAATGCAGGTAAAGGATAATGGAGAAAGCGAATGCCATTTTGTAACGAAATGTATAGAATTTGTAACATTAATTCGCGTGAAAACGAGCAGATTTCCATTTGGTCCCTCGTGACAAGAAACTTTGTTAACCACTTGAGGTAGAGAAGCAGATGACCTTACCCACAGAAATGATGAAGAAATTAGGAATATTTTTTACAAAAAGGACAATATAGCACTTCTCGCAATAGTCCGAATAGGATAAGATATGTGCTTATGGCTATGGTAGAGCAGTAGCATATTATGATCTGTTCGGATTATTGTAAAAAGAGCTATACTAACAAAAGAACTTTATTCTATTTAAAATATAAAGTTACAATAAATTTTCCTGTCATCTCCAAATAAATTACATTAACTTAGTATTGTATATTGTTAATAACTTAAATAATACAACCATTTTCAGCAACAAAAACCAAAGGTCTTGAGATACAAGATATAGCTCTTTTTACAATAATCCGAACAGACCGTAATATGCTACTGGCCTGCTATAGCCATAAACACATATCTTATCGCATTCGGACTATTATAAGAAAGGCTATACTATGATAGTTCCTTTTTTAAGAAAGTTTTAAATTTCATACTTAACAATAAGCAACTTTAGGTTTAAATTTATGAAATCAGTTGTTATATACATCAGCAAATACGAATTTAACTGGTGTTATGGACTTAAATAAATTTACCGAAAAAGCAAAAAGTCTAATTCAAAGTGCTCAGATGAAAGCGTTGGGAGCTGGGCATCAGATTTTTATGCCTGAGCATTTACTAAAAGTGATGCTTGAAGATGAATCAGGTTTAGTTCAGGATTTGATAAACGCTTGTGGTGGAAATGTGCAGAGTATTTCCGATGCTGTGGATAGTGCAATAAAAAAGTTGCCAGTAATTGAAGGTCCAGGAAGTGGTGGCCTTCAACTTTCAAGAGAAATAGCAAAAGTTTTTGAAGATTCAATTGGTATTGCAAAGAGAAATAAAGATTCATTTGTTGCTGTCGAGCGTTTACTGCAGGGCCTCACTGCACAAAAAGATGATACTGTAGGCAAAATTCTGGCAGAGAATGGTGTGACTCCACAAAAACTGAACTCAGTTGTTGCAGAAATGAGAAAGGGCGGCAGTGCGGACTCGCCAAACAGTGAGGAAAAATTAAATGCGGCAAAGAAATATACAAAAGATGTTACAGAGCTTGCTATGCAAGGAAAGCTTGATCCTGTAATTGGTCGTGATGAAGAGATCAGAAGAACTATGCAGGTATCACTGAGGCGGACAAAAAATAATCCAGTGCTGATCGGTGAACCTGGTGTTGGAAAAACTGCAATAGTTGAGGGGCTTGCAAATAGAATTGTTGCAAACGATGTACCACTTGGTTTGCATGATGCAAAGGTCTTAGCTTTGGATCTTGGAGCACTAATTGCTGGCACTAAGTTTAGAGGAGAATTTGAAGAAAGGTTAAAAGCAGTTATTAATGAGCTTTCGAGAGCGGAGGGAAAAGTTATCTTGTTTATAGATGAGCTTCATACTTTAGTTGAAGCAGGAGCAGCAAGTGGTGCAATGGATGCCTCGAATCTGCTAAAGCCTGCTCTTGCGCGTGGAGAAATTCGCTGTATAGGAGCCACAACTTTAGATGAATATCGTCAGCATATAGAAAAAGATCCTGCACTTGCAAGGCGTTTCCAGCCCGTGTTTATTTCTCAACCAACTGAAACTGATACCATTTCAATACTCAGGGGTTTGAAGGAAAGATATGAGGTGCATCATGGTATAAGAATTACAGACGGTGCAATAATTGCTGCTGCAACGTTGTCCAATAGATATATAACAGATAGGTTTTTACCTGATAAAGCAATTGATTTGATTGATGAAGCAGCAAGTAGGGTGAGAATTGAAATGGATAGCAAGCCTGAAGTTATTGATGAACTTGAGAGAAAGGTTATACAGCTAAAGATTGAAGCAGAGGCTTTAAAAAAAGAAAGTGATGAAAATTCTAAACAGCGTTTAAAAAAGATAAATGAAGAGATCGAAAATCTAAACAGTAAATTTGCTGACTTGAACAGCAAATGGCAGATGGAAAAGAATAAAATAGCTAGAATACAAGAAACAGCCGAAAAATTAGATAACGCTAGAAAAGAGCTGGAATTGGCTCAGCGGAGTGGAAATTTAGGAAAAGCAGGAGAGCTGATGTATGGTGTGATCCCTCAGCTTGAGAATGAATTAAAAAATCAGGAAAAGGTTACTGATAGTTTCTTAAAGAAAGAAGTGACTGGAGATGATATTGCAAACATTGTTTCAAAGTGGACAGGAATTCCAGTTAATAATATGATGCATAGTGAAAAGGAAAAACTCCTTAACATGGAGAATGAAATAGGAAGAAGAGTAATAGGGCAGAAAGATGCAATAGAAGGGATAAGTAATGCAGTTAGGCGCTCCCGCTCTGGGGTGCAAGATACTAATCGACCTTTTGGTTCATTCTTATTCTTAGGCTCAACCGGGGTTGGTAAAACCGAACTTGCGAAAGCCTTAGCTGAATTTCTGTTTGACGATCAATCAGCGCTTCTGCGTTTTGATATGTCAGAATATATGGAAAAACATTCTGTTTCAAAGCTAATTGGCGCGCCTCCAGGGTATGTTGGCTATGAACAAGGTGGCAGATTAACTGAAGCGGTAAGAAGAAGGCCATATCAGGTTATTCTGTTTGATGAAATCGAGAAAGCAAATCCAGATATATTTAATCTATTGCTACAGATCTTGGATGAGGGGAGACTCACTGATAGTCATGGTAAATTAATTGATTTTCGCAACACCATACTGATTTTAACTTCTAACCTTGGCGCTGAGATAATGCTAAAAGGGAATGTTGATTCTGTAAGAAATGAAGTGATGCAAATAGTTAAATCAACATTTCGTCCAGAATTTTTAAACAGGCTGGATGAAATTATTATATTTCACAGTTTAACCAGAGATGACATCTATAAAATTATAGATGTTCAATTTTCTTATTTACAAAAAACACTTGCTAAGCGTAAACTGAGTATAAGTTTGTCGCAGGAAGCTAAAGAACTAATAGCACAAACTGGCTATGACCCTGAATATGGAGCAAGGCCCTTAAAAAGGGTTATACAAGAGTGTATTCAAAATAATTTAGCTAAATTAGTTTTATCAGGGGAAGTAGTAGAAAATGATGAGCTAATAGTGTACGCTCTTGATAATGAAATCTTAGTTAAAAAGGTTTAAGTTCACTGTGTATTTTTGTTAAAAAAAATGTGTATAGATCATAATGTTGACACTGAGTCTTTATTTAAGCTAGCTGATCAAGAAAATCAGCAAGATAAAGAAAAAATTAAAAAATTCATTAAGTATTTTTATAGTTTTGTTTATAAAAGCGACCTAAAAGCCAATGATAAGTTTTTGCTATATATTGTAAACGATGCTTACAATTTTGTTTCTCAAAAAGAGAAAGATGAAAGTAAGTTAGTAGTAAGCAATATAGATGATATACCAGGAATAGAAGGCGATTTTACCACGATTAAGATAACAAACGATGATATGCCATTTTTGGTTGATTCTGTTATTGCAACTATTAAATCGCACGATTTAACCATATGCTATTACAGCAACAGCATAATTAACATTAAAAGAAAAGATGGCCTAATAGACGAGATTTACTCTTTGGAAGAAAGCAATGGAGTCAAAGAGTCAGTCATATATGTAATTATCAAAGGTATAAGTGACAGCTTTGTTGATACATTAAAAGAATCTCTACAGAAAACGCTGAAAGCGGTTAATTGCGTTGTGAAAGATTGGCACTTAATGCTCAAGAAACTTGATGAGGCAAGTCTTTCTGTCATCCCAGCTGGGATCCAGGAAAAGGACACGTGGATTCCAGTGTCACGCACTGGAATGACACCAGACCGAAATCAAGAGCAAAAAGATTTTCTAGTTTGGTTAAAGAATAATAATTTTGTATTTCTAGGTTATCAAGAATATATTGCTGGTAAAGATGAAAAACTCGTCTGTGATGGCAAAAAGGACCTTGGCCTGATGAGAGTAGGTCAAAGTACGTTGATTCCTTCTGCAAACCTTGATTCCCTATACATATTGAGATCAGATCTAATCTCAATAGTCCATCGGCGTACATACATGAATTGTATAGGAGTAAAAGAATTTGATGACCAGGGTAATGTAGTAAAGGAACGGCGTTTTTTCGGGCTATTTACTTCTGTAGCGGAGGTCCAAGATATTCGAACTATTCCAATAATAAAAGATAAAGTTAAAGTTATAGAAAAAAATGCAGGATTTGTAACCGGGGGCCACAACAATAAAGCTTTGATTTCTATTTTGCAAGTGTTCTCTCGTGATGAATTATTCCAATCAAATGAAGACGAATTATTTAAAATTTGCATTTTGATCATGTCTCTTGCGATTAGGCCAAGGGTCAGATTATTTTTAAGAAGAGTCGGGGATTTTATTAGTTGCATAGTGCTGATACCGATGCGTTATGCTAGCGCTAGGCTAATGTTCAAGATACGTGACATATTGAAGGATGAGACAAGTGCAGGAAGTTCAGATATTTATAACAATCACATTATCAATGAATATGATTTGATGAAATTGCATGTAGTGCTAAAGACCAAAAATGCTAGCGTTCTTGATGATGAAGTTTTGCGTATCGAAAACAAATTAAGAAACATTACAGAAAAGTGGGAAGATCGTTTTATAGACAATTTATACAATACTTTTAGCACTGTTGAGGATATATTCATCCGTTATTGCAAGGCATTTCCAATAAGCTATCAAGAGAGTTTCGAACCTCATGACGCATATTACGATATGAAAAAATTGGAGATAGTGAGGAAGAAAGGAGTTAGCGAGGTCGATTTAAGACTTACTCGTGATAATCTTAATTATCAATTAAAGGTTTATACTCCAAACAATGGAGGCCTTGAATTATCGAAGATATTAAGGATCACTAAGAATTTGGGAGCTAAAATTCTATCTCATAATGGCTATTACATAGAAATTAACGGTGGAATATGGATACACCATTTTGTGTTGTCAAGAGTCGATGAATTAATAGACAACATTACTCTAAAAGAGCAATTTGAAATAACACTTGCGAAAGTGTTTAGCAAGGAAATTAAAAATGACTATTTCAATAGTTTGATCATTATTGCTGGGCTCAAGTGGAAGGAAGTGCTTCTGATTAGAGCGCTAAGTGCCTATCTAAAGCAGACGTCATTTAACTACAACCCAGAATATATCCAAAAGGTAGTCTCAGAGTATCCAAAAGTAGTAAAGTATTTGATACAACTATTTCATGCAAGATTTGATCCTAACATAGACATTGATAGAGCAGAAACTACAGACATTGTCAGAGAAAAAATTGAGGAACTTCTAAAAGAGATCAGCAATGTTTCACATGATTACGTTTTGCGCTCGATATTTAACTTGATAATAGCTATTTTAAGGACCAGTTATTATCAAGATAATAAACCCTACTTATCCATAAAATTTGACTCAAGTAAAGTGAATGGTTTGCCTGATCCTAGTCCGTATCGTGAATTATATATTTATTCAAACCTTTTTGAGGGAATACATCTAAGAGGAGGGAAATTAGCCCGTGGTGGCTTAAGGTGGTCGGATAGGACGGAAGATTTTCGCACTGAAGTTTTGGGGCTCATGAAAGCTCAGATGACAAAAAATGCGGTTATTGTCCCTGTTGGCGCAAAGGGTGGGTTTGTAATTAAGCAAGTTTATAAAGACAAAGATACTTTAAGAGAGAAAAGTGTTGAGTGCTATAAGAGTTTTATTAGAGGAATGCTTGATATTACTGATAACGTGGTTGATGGTGAAATAATTCCACCAGAGAATGTGATTAGGTATGATGAAGACGATCCATACTTGGTAGTTGCAGCAGATAAAGGCACTGCTTCATTTTCTGATTATGCCAACCAGATAGCCTCTGAGTACAATTTTTGGCTTGGCGATGCATTTGCATCTGGTGGATCAGCAGGTTATGATCACAAAAAAATGGGTATTACAGCCAAAGGTGCATGGATTGCAGCACAGAGGCATTTTTGGAAAATGAATAAGGATATTTACCAGGATGCAACTGTTATTGGAATTGGGGATATGGCTGGCGACTTATTTGGAAATGGTATGCTGCTTTCAAAAAATATACATTTAATCGGCGCATTTAACCATATGCATATTTTTGTTGACCCAAACCCTGATGCAAAAAAGAGTTTCACAGAGCGTAAACGTCTCTTTGAGTTACCATTTTCAACTTGGATGGATTATAATAAAGATTTGATTTCTAAGGGTGGAGGAGTATTTGAGCGTAGCAGTAAGCAAGTAAACATTTCTCAAGAAATAAAAAAGTGCTTTGATATAACAGAAGATATGCTACCTCCAAGTGATTTGATTAGATATCTATTGAAAGCAAAAGTGGACTTCATATGGAATGGAGGAATCGGCACGTTTGTTAAGGCAAAGAGTGAAAATCATAGCATGGTCGGTGACAAAGCAAACGATGAGTTAAGAGTGAATGGTAAAGATATTAGAGCTTCTATGTTTATAGAGGGTGGAAATCTTGGTTGTACACAGTTTGGAAGAATAGAATATGCTGAAAAAGGTGGATATATCAATGCAGACTTTGTTGATAATTCAGCCGGAGTGATATGTTCGGACCTTGAAGTTAACATTAAGATTGCATTTGTTTCAGCTATGAAAGCAGGGGGTATTTCTTTAGAAAAAAGGAATGAAATACTGGCAAGTATGGTGGATGAAGTTGCATCCAAAGTGCTTGAGAACCACAACAAAATTGAAACAAAAGCATTACTTCTTGAGTGTTTGCAAGCTAAAGAGAGATTGGAGCAGCACCACAGGTTACTGCTCAGTTTAGAAAAATCTGGGCTGTTAAACCGAAGCGTAGAATTTCTTCCAACTGAAGAAGAGATAGCAAGGATGTTAACTGGTGCGGAAGGTTTCAGTTCTCCTCAGCTCTCTGTTCTAATGTCTTATGCTAGAACAGCAATAAAAAATGAAATTATACATTCCGATCTGTCTGAAAAAGATCTTATATCTCATGACTACTTGCTAGGTTATTTTCCTAAAAAGATGGTAACAAAGTTTAAGGATTTCATATTAAAACACCAACTTCGTAGAGAAATTATCTCTACTTGCATTGCAAATGATATAGTGAATAGAATGGGCTGTATATTCATCAATAATTTGGCTGAGAACACTGGAATTAAGATACAAGAAGCGGTTAACATATATATTGTTGTTAACCACCTGTATGATTTAAACAGCCTGTGGCAGAAAATTGATGAATTGGATGGAAAAATTGATGTTAACTCATACTTACAAATAGTGAGGAACGTGCAGAAATTTATTGGCAGAGTATCATTTTGGCTAGTGAAAAATCTTGGCAAGCTTAGCTTTGTAGAATTGGATGATGTTACAAAATTTAAAGATGCAATTGAAACTTTAGGCCAGAACTTAACTGATGTTTTAGATGAACACCTATTAAAGATCTATAGCCATGGATCAACTTCTTTAGTAGAACTTAATATAAATAAAGATCTAGCAAAAAAAGTTGCTGATCTATGCGTTCTTGCTTATGCACTGGACATTATATCTGTTGCTGAACAGACATCTTTGTCCATTCTTGATGCTGGTAAAATATACTTTGAGTTAAAGTCGCTGTTAAGATTCGATCTGATTAGAACAATTGCCATCAAGATGAAAAGCCGCTCTTCTTATTGGGATCGCAGCTTAGTTAATGATTTATTGGACGATTTAAGCAATTACCATCACAAGCTAGCTGTTAAAGTCATAAAAGCTACTGATAACCCCGAAGATAAGGTTCAAACCTGGGCTTGTGATGATAAGGACTACATAGAACGTTATAATAGTTTTTTAGATGAGATGGTTGCTTCTAAACTTGATTTAAGCAAATTAATATTTATAATCAGAAGGATTAAAGTACTTGCTTCATAGGAAAATGTTCAATATAGGTCTTTCAGAAATTTTAGTTGTAGCTTTAGTGAGCATAATTGTTCTTGATAAAAATAAGGTACCTGTATTTATTGATTTTATTAAGACTATATATAGGTATTTTACAATTGTAAGGTTAAAAGCCAGAAGGTTATTGAAGGATGCCGGAATTGAAGACTTATATAAAGAGTGTAATACTGAGAAAGTAAATTACATAGTTGGTAAAAATGGTAAGCTTTATCCTACTTACGATATAGATAATACATCTAAAGATAATGACAGCGAAGATTCTGGTAGTAGATGATGTACTATCTAATGTCAAGCTTTTAGAAGCTCGACTAAAAGCAGAGTACTATACGGTTATCGTGGCTCATGATGGTGAAGAAGCTATAGATTTAGTAGCAAAGCAGCAGCCTGATATTATATTACTTGATATCATGATGCCAAAGATGAATGGCTTTGAAGTTTGTAAGGAGCTAAAGAGTGATCCCTCGACAACCCATATTCCAATAATTATGGTAACTGCGCTGCATGATACTCATGATAGAGTGCAAGGTATTAATGCTGGCGCGGATGATTTTCTGACTAAACCAATAAACGAAACTGCTTTATCTGCACGAATTAAGTCTCTCACACGCTTAAAGATGATTATCGATGAATTGCGTTTGAGAGGAGAAACTAACGCTGAGATTGGTGGAGTCGCAGGAAACAGTATTATGGATTATTCCAATCAGATTTTTGATGCTAACATACTTGTTATAGATGAGGATGTTCATCAAGCAGAGCAGATATATAATATATTAAAGCAACGCTTTAGGTCAATTAAAATACTGAGTGATCCAATGGAAGCATTGAAGGTTGGTATTGAGAATGGTTACGACCTGATCATTTCTGATATGCAATTTTCAAAAACTGACGGCTTGCGTTTGTGTTCTGAGTTTCGTAGTAAGGTGGAAACACGTTATACACCAATTCTGATTCTTTCTGAGGATTATGATAAAAACAATTTAGTAAAAGCACTTGATGTAGGTGCTAATGATTATTTAACAGTACCTTTGGATGAGGGTGAGCTAATAGCAAGGGTTAATTCGCAAGTAAAACGCAAAAGATATCAAGATGCCTTGAGAATGAATTTATTTAATAATGCGGAAATGTCTATAAAGGACCCATTAACTAACTGTTATAATAGAAGATATTTTGATGCACACTTAAGAAACATTGTTAAGGACTCTGTGGAAAAGGATAGAAGGTTGTCTCTTATGATACTTGATATAGACTATTTTAAGATAGTGAATGACAGTTTTGGGCATAGTGCTGGAGATGAACTTTTAAAGCAAATACAGAAAAGAATTTCTGAAAATATCAGAGTGACAGATTTACTAGCTAGGTTTGGTGGTGAGGAGTTTGTTGTTGTAATGCCAGATACCAATGTATCAGATGCGTATACTATTGCGGAGAGAATACGAAAAATTATTGCTAAAGAACCTTTTGTACTTGCGGATAAAAATACAACCCATAATGTAACTGTGAGCATTGGAATTGCAGAAATGCAAGGATCTGACTTTGATGATATTAAAAAATTTATAGTACGTGCCGACAAATATTTATATAAAGCAAAAAACAGTGGTAGAAATAGAGTGGTTACTGGCTATAGCTAAAGTGGCTTAAGTTTACCGACAACCGTCATTCCGCTACTCGTTAGCGGAATCTATGCTGAGATACCGCGCACAACTGTACGAACGTTGTAGTTTGGGAGCAATTCCCACCAGTGGGATGTCATCCAAGTGCCCAGACACTGGGATCCAGCTTCTATGCAACTTAATTAAAAACGTTTGTTTTAGCGTAAGACAACCACCTTTAGCTCATCAGCTCAGTTATAAGCAAAATTTCTGGATTCCAGTGGGCTTTGTTGCATAGCAACTGAAAAAATCTGGTGGCTACTGACAAAATTCATTATAAAATAGCCATTTAACCTTGAAAGAAAAAATATGCCACAAAAAATGAGGGTCAGTAACCATAGCGAATATAACAAATTTCTAGAAAAAAGAGGAAATATTTTTCATTATATCAACGAAGCCATAGAAAAGTGGTACGAGAATGGTCCAAAAATACCAGGTGGCAACAATATTTATAGCGATAAAGTTGTAATTTTGGTGCACATAATAACTTGTTTATTTAGAATAGGCCTGAGGCAAACAGTTCGGTTTATAGCAGGATACCTTGAGCAAATTGGGAAAAATTTGCAAGTTATCAGCTATTCACAATCATCAAGAAGGTTTAAGAAACTCA
>NZ_JAPQLF010000112.1:0-11546 GCF_028982105.1 Wolbachia endosymbiont of Drosophila bicornuta
TATACATCCTCTAAAAGAAATCAAAAATTGTTGAACTGGTCAATATTTATAACTAATGTTCCAGAAAATAAAATTAGTGCTGAGCAAGTATTAACGATTTACAGAGTAAGGTGGCAAATTGAGTTATTATTTAAATTGTATAAAAGCCATATCAGGCTTGATAAGGTAAAAGGAAAGCCATGCAGAGTATTATGTGAACTATATGCTAAATTGTGTGCAATTCTTATATTTCACGGCATAGTTGGTTGCACAGAAGTGAAAAAGAATACAGAACTTAGCTTAACAAAGGCATTTATTGATCTAAAAAGGCGGGTTAGAGAGTTATTTTTAGTATTAACCAAAATTAATAGTTTAAAAGCATTTCTTAAAAAACTCACTATAACTTGGTCGCGATTTTCATTAAAAGACAAACCTAGAAGGGCTAGAGTATCCACTTTAACCTCTCTAAATTTGCTCACAATCTCTTAACTTGACGCGTATGCAAATATATAGTAGGCTCAAAAAGCTCAGAGAAATCGGAGAGAACGCTACTATGGAAGGAACTGTTGAAAATGTAGAAATTGATAATAAGAACTTCTATATGGAATTTTCACATAGCTGCATAGTTGATGTTGCCAAAGTTGTAGAAGGCGCAGAAAACTTGGGCCTGAGCAAGGGAGATTTAAATCTCGGTGGCAATATCATAAAAATAGGTGATGGTGAAGTTGAAGTTAAAACTGGGAAGGACGGCAAAAGAGACTACGTGGATATATCAGATAGCAGTGCTTTTGCAGTCACATTTTATACTAGCCTAGGAGAGCTAAATTTAATGGTATATCATGACACAGAAGACTATCATCAAGTACAAGTTGAGGTGGAAAACGAAGAAATGTGGAATGAGTTGCAAAAAATAGGAGAAATCATAGGACAGGGGTGTTTATTTGGTAGAATGTCTATTAAAGAAGCAGTAGAAAGAGGCAGTTTTACTAGGTGTGGAAGGTGGGGTGACCAAAATTCTAAAAGTAGTGAGACCTTTTCTTGGGTGAATAAATTAAAAAATAACAAGACGACATCCGTAGGACGTTCTTGATCGGAGGCTATGTTTTTACATAGCCTTGAGGAATAAACTATTATAAAGATTTATATAAAGTAATTCTTGAATTTTAATTTAAATTAGGGAATATTAAATAATGAGGTCAATAGCTTAAAGATTTTTCTTGAAAAATTTACCATAACTTGTTCGAGATTCTCCTTGAAAGACAAGTACAGAAAAACTCAACAACCATCACCTATAAGGTGAAGGGTTAAAATTCAATCAATTTGAAATTGATCATTGTCATGAATCGGCTCACCTTCCTGTATTGATATATACTTTTGTATCACTTCATCTGTCAGAACTCACTGCTAAGTATCCTCTAGCCCATAACCCAAAATTGTTTTAGTAAACTTGCGAAATCTTGCATCAGCAACCTCGAACTCGTTCCCTTAAAAAGTTGTACAATTTTACTAATATAGCTCTTTTTACAATAATCCGAACAGATCATAATATGCTACTGCTCTACCATAGCCATAAGCACATATCTTATCCTATTCGAACTATTGCGAGAAGTGCTATACTTTACTGTGGTTTATATGATATAAACATATGAATGTGATCTACAGTTACCTTACCTGAGATAATTTGGATCTCATTTTCTATGGCAATCTGTCTTAGCAGTTCTCTAACTCTTACAGCAATTTGGCCTATCAGAATCCTTTTGCGATATTCGGGAATCCATACCAAGTATATCATACTTAGAGTGCGTATTGTATCCATAACGTCGCATATGCGACTATTGTAACTTTTCCTTCGGCTCAAGGCGAGATAATCCCCGATGGGGGACACTAACTTTTACTTCCCTGAGTTTGCATGCAATTCTTCCATATCTTGGTAATTTTAGTGTTGTAATTTGATTATAATTTTTACATAATATCATGAATTTTAAATAGGAGGGTTTATAATGCCAAGGAAAAAAGTAGAACGTCACGCTACAATACTTAAGAAGCTACAAGATAATGTTAGACATACGGATTCTAATATTACTGCTGGAAGGCGCTTAACTATTGAAAGGTGGGTAAAAACCTATATGAGACAGGTAGAATATCTTAAAGATGATGGGTTACAATTTTTATACAATGTATTCCAAGATGAAAGTTGTTGGTCAGGTATGAAATTGAATAATGTAACGTTAGGTCAGAAACTAGTTGAAGAAAAAGTAGGTGGAATAAAGAATCCACTTTCTAGATATGATATGGCATGCAGGTATTGTGTGATAGATAAAATTCCTCGGCTTTTTGAGGAGAAGTTTGAATTTCATAAGGGTAGGTTTTCTCCTGATGCAGTAGATAGTGATGGTAGACCTGCAGCTAGCAACAACAAGTACATAAGAAGTGATCTATTAGGGTCTATGGAAAGCTATGATCCTGTGTTTAGTTTCTGGATTGACCGAGAATCTGAAGGATTAAAATTAAAAGAATATAGCAATGTAGAAGGTTTTAGAGGAGCTGTAGGTTTTAGATGGAGCGAGGGAGTAGAATATTTTTATGACCGTTTAAGTGAAAAAGAGAGAGAGAAGGAAATTATCGGTGCAATTACTACCTTATCCTCTGCTCAATGTAATCATAATGGTGCTGTTATTTTAGATTTTTGTCTGAACAAAATGAATGCTCAAGGAAAAAACAAACTGTTGAAAAACTCTGAGTTATCAAAAAAAGACAAAGGAATATATTCTCTTTTTAGCGTGTTAATACACCAAAATTTTTTTGATACAGTTCAAACTATAGTTCCAATGTTTAAAAATAAAATATTAGAGGATAGAATACTTTCACCTGAGGATTATGCTCTTCTTCTTTCTTCCCTTTCGGATAAGATCGTTGAAAGTCCTACCTTAAGTACTCAAGCTAGAAAGGTTATGATAGATCTTATAAAGTGTGGTAATTTTAATAGCCACGAAAGAGAGGAAGAAAAGACTGCAGTCTTTTTTTCCAATGGCACAGTGCCAATCAAACATGCTCTTGCAGGATTGATCATTGACTTGGAATTGAGTAGCGGAATAGGTAGTGTTGCAAATGTAAAAAAGAGTGAAATATTAGAAATATTGAAGTTTGCTAAGAAGTTTTGTTCAGCTACAGACTTTAAAAATCTTGAAAAGTCTATAGTTAAAAATCTAAAGATGGTTGGCAGAGCTGGTATGAAAGATGATATAGATTATGATAAATTGGCAGAAAAGCTATTTTCTGAGTTAGAGAAGGAAGCACCTACGCCTCCTCAAGGTGGTGGCTCTGGTGATCCACAGTCTATGTTAGGGAGTGCTGGAGTTAGTGGATTTTCTTGTCACAGAAGATAGAGGTGTTTATATGCATGGTAACGGTGAAAACATTGGGTTAATGAGAAGTATGTTAAATGGAAATTGCCAAGGTTTTGTGGAAAGGTTTGAATCTTTTTTAGATCAGAGTCCATCTTTTTTACATTCTGTCGGTAAAGACCGTTTCTTTCCTGCATTTTTTTTCGGTATGTTTGCTACTGCACATGATTCTGATGTTGCAAACAATAATGAAAGGATTTTTTTCGCTTTGATAATAATCCAGATAATCATAGAAGGGGAAATTTAAAGGTTGCTGTTCTAACTAATGAGGTAGATCAAAGAAATAACAGAGTTGTAAGGTGTTACACTATTGCTGATAGGCAAAACAGTTTTGGCTCAAGATTTAGTGAAGAAGAGAGGCAGTGGGTAGAAGACGAGCTGCAGAGGCAGGGTATTAGAAGAAGGCAAATAGCTTGGCAGGAGTATAAAACATTTGTATGGGCATGGAATCAGGGGGAAGATGAGGAAGAAGAAGCAGTAAGGTGCATGCAATTTCGTGAGGGAGAAGCATTTACTGGAAATTCAGCATCTCCGTGTGATGGCTTTGATGAAATTACCAGAACACCTGGATTGCAAAATAATTATTTACCAAATTTAATAAATGTGTTAGCAGACAATAATGCAGTTATAGCCTTTCTTATAATAGTCCGAATGCGATAAGATATGTGTTTATGGCTATAGCAGGCCAGTAGCATATTACGGTCTGTTCGGATTATTGTAAAAAGAGCTATAATACAAGAGATAATATTGAAGATGTTTTACAGTATATTCTGGATACATATGATAGGTATAACCAATCGTTAAACTTTAATGGTATCGAGTCTGACTACCATGGCTTTTTGTCAGGCTTTCTGATGAATTTTAGGTACCGTCATGTAGTTGGCATTTATCTTGAATTATTTATAGGAGGAGGGTATACAGATATTACTTTTCTTGTGCGTGGTGTGCAGAGGTTAGGGGATTCTGTGCCTATCATAATTGAGCTTAAGGCAGGAAGAAGAAGTGCTGCAGATGCGTTAGAGCAAGCAGAGAACTACGTTAACAGATGTCCTGTTTCATCACTGTCTATCCATACCTCATCAGGCAATGCTGTCTGTGTGGGACTGAACTTTGACCTTAATCGTAGACGTTTTCAGCTTAGTACAGAAAATTTCTTAGAAAGGGAATATTCTTTAGTAGAAAGATTATTTGAACCCTTAGCAAATCAAGAAGTTGAAGAAAATGTTAGAGATTATTTACTCCATCCATCGTTTGGTGTACCTGCTGTACCTGGTGTGAGGAGTAGAGGTGGTGTCAGCGCTAGAGATAGAAGAGTATTTCTCTATACAACTGGGTTTACTTTTGGAAATACTGCATTTACAAGAAGAAGAGTTGTGTTAAGAGATGGAAATGAGGTATATGTAACTAATTACTTGTTTGAGTATCACGATAACGATAGGATGCTAGGTCCGCAAGGAGGAATTGCACAAGTAAATGTTGGAGATCGTGCTTTAACTATGGTTTTACATGTGTTATTAGGGAGGGAAGAGAGAGTTGTTGTATTTCATATTCGTCATATCTTAGTTCACCAATTTCCCAATGTGGGATTAGATTTAGCACAATGGCCAAATGCTACGGTTTATGAAGTGATGTGCCAATTAGACCCTAATAGAAGGAATGAAGATGATTTAGGCCTAACTGTTAATATAATACCATTCCAGTCACCTGCTAATTATAGCTCTTTTTACAATAATCCGAACAGATCATAATATGCTACTGCTCTACCATAGCCATAAGCACATATCTTATCCTATTCGGACTATTGCGAGAAGTGCTATATCTGCAGAATAGAGGTAATGCTGTTTTTCAAGGTAACGTTTTACAAGTGGTGGTGTTAGTAATGTGCACAGTGCTGCAGGCATAATGATGAATACTGGTTGGCAAGTACAAAATCGTCATGCACAAGTATTCCAAGCCATCTCTAATGTGTTATTTCCATTAAGGTGGACAGTAAATAGAGATAACGCTAGGGAAGCAGGGTTTCATTCTATATTGCATGGGTTATTTCACGCTTGTAGTAATCCAGCTAGGGTAATTATTGAGTTTCAGTTGGGAGGAGGGCAGAAAGTGGACTTGGTTCTGTTAAGATCTGTGGAAGCGAGAGATGGTACCCATCCAATTGTAATAGAGTTAAAGTTTGCTGGTACTGGAGAGCTACAGCGAAAAATTGTGGAAGCAAATACTCAGCTAGGTAGTTATTTTAATGCTAGAGGATATAAGCGTATTACCGACGGGGATACAGTAGTTTTAACGTACGCCATCTTCAATGATCGTGCGCAGAGGCCAAATACTCTTATATCAGTTAAGGATATTCTTCGTATAAAAGACAACTTATGGCATAGTTCTGCAGATGATCTTCCTGGTAGATAAGGGTTATTGAGAGTTTATGTGTCAAATCTAGTGGTATAATGCTAATATATGGTCAAGAGTGTAGTGGTAGAATATATAAAAATTCACTATAAGTTTTCCTTGAATTTTCTTTTTATTTTAAAATTCATTGTTATTAACTCAGTATCATATATTATTAAAAACTTAAATAATATGATCACTTCCAGCAACCAAAACCGCTGCGTGGTGGATTGGTCTTGCGTAGCATTTGAACTCTTTAATTTTAATATAAATCAATTTAAACTGTATCAGTACTGGTTTCTTAAGTATGGCTAAATATCAGGTTATATAGCTCTTTTTACAATAATCCGAACAGATCATAATATGCTACTGCTCTACCATAGCCATAAGCACATATCTTATCCTATTCGGACTATTGCGAGAAGTGCTATAACACCTGGAAAAAATAAAGAATCTATCGATATTTTATATGGTTACCACTCTACTATTTTTGGAAAAGCACTTATTGGAGTTATAGCTCTTTTTACAATAATCCGAACAGACCGTAATATGCTACTGGCGTGCTATAGCCATAAACACATATCTTATCGCATTCGGACTATTATAAGAAAGGCTATACAACACAAAGCATCTGTCACCTTTCTTTTTGTGATTTTGAAACTTCAGCTATTAAGATACTTGAAAAAGAGTGGCCACAAGCCTACCTGAAAGAAGATAGGCTAACAACGGCAAAAATTGTACGCAATATTTTTGACACACAAATACCTGAGAGATCATTTTCTTTGCTTGTTAGAGGAACAGACTTTCAAATTATAGCACTTCTCGCAATAGTCCGAATAGGATAAGATATGTGCTTATGGCTATGGTAGAGCAGTAGCATATTATGATCTGTTCGGATTATTGTAAAAAGAGCTATAAAGTCTGGCAAGCATTGATTTCGATTTCCACAGCTACAACAACAAGCTATGCCAATATTACTCATATAATTGGTAAGCCAAAGGCCATACGTGCTGCCGCAAATGCAATTGCTAACAATCCAATTTCCTACTTAATACCATGCCATCGTGTTATTCGTAAGTCTGGAAAAATTCATAAGTACCGCGGGGAGTAGAACGCAAGAAGGCTATTCTTGCTTATGAAGCACTACTATACCTATCTGTTAGTAAGAGCCTTTATCACTGAATGAATAATATCACGCAACGTCTCATCCTTAATTTTCCTGTATTCCCTTACTAGCCTCGATATTTCTTCGCTACCTACACCACTATGAAAGGCCTTATCATGTAAATCCTCAGAGGCTTTTGTAAAAAAATATGACATATCAACTGACAAAGCTTCTGCCAAATTATACAACCTATCAACTATAAGCCTTACTTCTCCAGTTTCATATCATTGTATATGCTGAAATGAAATTCCAAGCTTTTTTCCTAAGTCTCTTTGGCTAAAACCACACATTAGCCTTTTTTTCCTTATCCTTTCACCTATTTGTTTATCAATAGGATGTTGCATACCCATTTTTTAAAGCAATACTAACTCTTATTGTAACTTTGAGAAAAAGATTTTACTAACATATAAACTACACTACGCAACCTTTTGCTCTTAATTTCATTATATCCTTTGACTAACTTTAACACCTCTTCATCGTAAGCTTCATGTGAGTCAGCGTGCATATCAGTAAAAAAGTTAGCAACATCTATCGATAGGGCTTTTGCTAAGTCATATAGTCTACTGGCTAAAATGTAATTCGAACCATTTTCGTACCTTTGTATCTGTCTATATGAAACACCTATTCTTTTTCCTAATTCAGTTTGTGTCAAACCACAGTATAACCTAAGTTCCTTTATTTTTTTGCCTAATTCCACCTTTCATTGCTAATTTTATTTGTTTAAGCTTACAGCGAATTTCTTAATTCATAAAGTGGAAAAAAAAGAAGGAAAGCTAGAGAACTTTCCTTCCGGGTTACAGATTACAATAAGCCACTGTCATAAAAACTAAAGTGGCTCTTCTGTGTTACGATTATATGATCTATCAATTTCATTCATACATTTTCGCAGGTTGCAGCTAATGTGAGTGTGTTATCCTCATCCTCCTTTGATGGTTCTATATCTCCGCTTGGATGATTATGTGAAATTGCAACAGATGCTGCATCAATCAGTAATCCCTGTTTTATTATTTCCCTCACATACAGAGGTACTCTGTCTATAGTTCCACAGTCTTGAATATACTCATATATTAAATGACCACCTCGATCTAAGTATACCACTCGTAAGCTTTCCTTTCGTGACTGCCCTATTGCTGCTTTAAAGTATTTTAGTAGCTCTTCTCTATTATCAAGAATCGACAGCTTTTTTAACTTGCCTTTCAATATCCTATCAAAAATCTCTTTCAGACAAAAGATATAGCTCTTTTTACAATAATCCGAACAGATCATAATATGCTACTGCCCTACCATAGCCATAAGCACATATCTTATCCTATTCGGACTATTGCGAGAAGTGCTATACTTGCTATTGCTCCATCATTCATTCCTGTAACATTTTTTAGCTCATGAAAATCAGCATTAATTACCCTTCCTAAACTACTAAAGAGCTCCATTAGCCTTTTGGCAACTTCTCTTCCTTCTGCATATCCAGACAGAGCACGTTCTAGTAGCTCGTGATCCAATAAAGACCTGCCTCTGCTTGATAGAATACGAGTTTCCAATTTTTCTTTTCTCTCACTATTATTCATAAAAACCTCCAAGTTCAACATTATATACAAATTCAGCGCCAGCTTTCTGACGCAATAGTTCTCGAGGAATAACCCTTTTGAACTCTAAATTTGCAATGTTGTCCTTGTTGCTTTAAAAGCTGGAATACCATTTGCCATATGAATTTGTGCATTGACATTTATAGCACTTCTCGCAATAGTACGAATAGGATAAGATATGTGCTTATGGCTATGGTAGAGCAGTAGCATATTATGATCTGTTCGGATTATTGTAAAAAGAGCTATACTGTGCTAATTCCCTGAAGCGCAACGGTATTTATATTTGCAATCATAATATATTATATAAAATTGTTAATACAATATATTAAAGAAGCGATGAAGTAAAGGCTACAGCAATTAAAGATGGCTTAACTTAGCAAAAAAGTGTAGTATTCTATCACTTTGCTGATTACAAATGCTTATAAGGATAATCACTTTTTTCTTACTATATTCAAGTACGGCTTTTTGTAGTGATTGTAATTTTAATTTACCATACTGTGGGCTCAGTTGTAATCTAGATCTATCATATAGAAATTTAAGTAATATAAAAAAATTATTGAATAACGACGATAAGTTTGTTGCGCTTACGTTTGATGATGGACCGTCTAACAATAGAGTAAACGATATTATTAATGTTCTGGAAAGCTATGAAGCAAAAGCAACATTTTTTGTGCTTGGTGAACGTATAAATGAAAAAACGTCTGAAATAGTAAAGAAAATTCATGAATCAGGTCATGAGTTAGGCAATCACTCTTGGTCGCATAGGAAGTTGACATCACTGTCAAGTGAGGAACAATTGCAAGAATTGGAAAAGACAAATACAGCAATTAAAAATGCAATAAAACAAGATGTAAGATGGTTTCGTCCGCCATATGGATGTTATGACGATAATCTGATTGAAAATACTGATCAATTAAATATGTATTCAATATTATGGACAGTTGATTCGCTAGATTGGCAAGGTGATAAGCCAGAAACTTTAGTTGAAAGAGTTTTAAGTAATGTACATAATGGAGCAGTTATACTGTTTCATGATCACAATAACAGGTCAAACACAATTGAAGCTTTACCTCATATTATTAAAATACTAAAAAAATCAGGTTATAAGTTTGTGACCTTAAGTAAGTGGGAAAAAAGGGTTTGTAATACGGTAAAAGCCAGAAGTGTAACAATAAAAGAGGGGAAAAAAGTGTGTTTTGAAGGAATGTTATGTGGACAAAAAACAAAGTCTTTAACCGCAGAGCATTCATATTAGGTGGTATTCAGCTTACCATTTCTGCGGTTTTTAGTTGCAGGTTATATAATTTACAAATACGAAACAGACAAAAGTACGAAGCACTATCTAATAGTAATAGAATAAGAGTTGCTACTATTATGCCTAAGCGGGGCAAAATTTTAGATAGGAATAGCATTGAACTTGCGGTAAACAAAGTTTCGTATGTTGTTTTGTTTGATGGTTCTGGTAAGGAAGTTGATTTGCAGACATTATCAGAAGTCGAGTCTAAAATAGCAAAATCGTCAGAAAAAATAACTGCTCTTTATAAACGTTATTACCCGTTTGGTTCAATGTGTTCTCATGTAATCGGATATACAAAAAGACAGCAAGGCATAAGCGAAGTAGGAATCAGCGGTATTGAATATACATATGATCATATATTGAAAGGCAAGTCAGGAAAATCTGAGCAGGAAATAAATTCTAAAAAACGCGTCATAAAAGAATTATCAAGCATACCACAACAAGACGGACAAGATGTACAACTGACAATTGATATTAATCTGCAAGAGAAAACCGCAGAGGTATTTAAAGATCACCAAGGCTCCGCAGTGGTAATTGATGTAAATAATGGAGAAATTTTAGCATTATATAATTCACCTTCTTACGATAATAATCTTTTTGCTAGCAGGCTATTAAATGAGACTTGGGAGAGCTTGAATGCTCCTTCATTGCGGCTCGTGAATCGTGCGTTATCATATCAAATTCCACCTGGTTCAATATTTAAAGTAATAGTTGCGCTTGCGGGTTTAAAAGACGGAATAATCACACCAGAAGAAAAATTCTCGTGTAAGGGCTATATGAAAATAGGTGAGCGGAAATTTCGTTGCCTGAAAAGCAAAGTCCATGGATATGTATCTTTAAATGAAGCAATGGCATTATCATGCAACACTTACTTTTATAATATAGGGAAAAAAATAAGTGTAGACTCTCTAGTAGAAATGGCCAGAAAATTTGGTATTGGAAGTGGGCCACTGATTGGAACGTTTAAAGAAGAAGCTCCAGGGTTGTTGCCAGATAGAGATTGGCGTACACGAAAGCTATATTCGCAGTGGTATTTAGGTGACACTATCAACTTAGTTATAGGACAAGGGTATATGCTTACAACACCACTACAGCTTGCAGTTCTTGCAGCGAGGATTGCAACAGGAAAAGAGGTAATTCCCCGCATTAAGATGAATGAAACGATACAAGATTTTCCCGATATTGATGTGGATTGTGAGCATCTTAGCATAGTTCGAAAAGCTATGTTTGATGTGGTGAATTCTAAAACTGGAACCTATAAGAAAGGGCTAAGCGGTATACAAATTGCTGGCAAAACCGGTACACCAGAAATAAACTCTAAGGGCGAAAGTCATAAGTTATTTATCGCCTATGGCCCTTACCATAACACGCGCTATGCAATCTCTGTGTTTATAGAACACGGCAAAGCCCCACGCCAAGATGTTGCAATTGCTAATGAGATATTTCAGTATATGCTTGAAACTATGAGTATTAAACTTCTTGCATAACCATATAACAAACTTTTATTGGGAATAGAAACGAAAAAACTTACTTGACACCATTCGCCAGCCCCCTTATCATGAAACTGAAGCTATTGTATTTGCTTTCGCCAATCTGCAGATTAAAAGGTAAGGATTACTTAATGTATCGGCGTCTTATGTTCAATTTTTTGCAGTATATGGATACTGTATGTCTTTACAAAACTTCATCTACATCTAGATTTTTATCTAAATAAGCTGAACGCGCTTATA
>NZ_JAPQLF010000113.1:0-10535 GCF_028982105.1 Wolbachia endosymbiont of Drosophila bicornuta
GAAGGGCTAGAGTATCCACTTTAACCTCTCTAAATTTGCTCACAATCTCTTAACTTGACGCGTATGGTCTATTCCACTATCTGAGTCATTGCCACTACTGAGTTTAGAAGTTTGCTTCTCCTCTATTTCTTTCACAACCTTGCTATATTTTTCAAACACTTCCTCTGTAACAGAGGAATTACTAAGTATTTTATTATCACCACTTTTTTTCTCAGCTACATTCAAGGGTGTTTCTTGTGTGTTGTTTTGCTCTTCAATATGTTTTAGCTGCATTTGATCTTCAATATTTTCTTCAACAGCATTTGGTATTGAGCTTACACTGCTGCTCCTGTTAGTATAGCTCTTTTTACAATAATCCGAACAGATCATAATATGCTACTGCTCTACCATAGCCATAAGCACATATCTTATCCTATTCGGACTATTGCGAGAAGTGCTATAATATCCAAAATTGTTTGTACTATTGCTGCCTTTTTTTTTGAGTCTAGTTTTTTTGACTCTGTTATTTCTGCTTTCAACGCTGGAAGAAAGTGTTGGATATAATTATTATAATGTTCTCTTTTTTTCCCCACTGATTTTTCTAACTCAGCTAATGCTTCAGGACTAGTTCCTTGCTTGGATGACTCTAAGTGTTTTGCAATAGCCTGCTCATTTTGTCGTTCTCTCAGTATTTTTTCCAATTCAGCCAATGTTTTAGGACTAGCTCCCTGCTTGAACAACCTTTTGCATTCTTTGGAAGTCTCATCTTGATTTTCTTGATAATTTTCTGCTGTTACCTTTTTGTATATAGTGTTGCTCAATTGTTGGTTAATATCTCCTTCCTTACTCTTAGGTTTTTTAAAGGGACTGTGCATAACATTCCTCCATACATAATAAAATGTATAGATACCTCTTTAGCGTTAATTTTACATTAAAACTGGGCAATTATGCCATATTATAAATAATTGCGGCAACTTGCTTATTGGAAGGTCGCTTAACTATTTGCTTTCTGGGCTTTCTACTTCTACAGATTTGCTATTAATATGATTCTTTGCTTGTTGAACTAACATATCCACTACTTCTTTTACAGGCTTTTCCCTATCAACCATGCCAACACTTTGGCCGGCCATTAAAGATCCTGTTTCAACATCTCCTTCAATCACTGCCCTTCTTAAAGCTCCAGCCCAGAACTTTTCTATTTCAAGCTGCCCATCTTCTTTTGAGATCTGTCCCTTTTGGTATTCATCAATAACTTCTTTTTGACGCTTCATGAAGTCATCGCTTGCTTTGTTGGCTATGGCTCTTACAGGAATTACAGGAAAATCAGCACTTATCTGTACAGAAGGTATTGCATTACGTGCGGCTGATTTAATAAACACTTCCTTAAAATTTTTGTGGGCAATTGACTCATTAGTGCAGACAAATAATGTACCTATTTGACAGCCACTTGCCCCCATTTCCAGGTAATTAACTATCATTTCGCCTCTTCCTATCCCACCTGCAACAAACACTGGTATTTGTTCATTTTTAAAATGAGGCAATATCTCTTGTGCAAGAACAGAAGTGCTGACTGGCCCTATGTGCCCACCTGCTTCCATTCCCTCTATTATTAACCCATCTACTCCCATTTTTACTAACCTTTTCGCAAGGCTTAATGCTGGTGCAAAGCACATAACTTCAATGCCCGCACTCTTGATTTTTTCTATATTAGGCTTCGTTGGCAGTCCACCGGCAAGAACTATGTGGCTCACTTTCGTTTCAATACACACATCTATCAACTCACTCAACTTTGGGTGCATAGTAATTAGGTTTACACCAAATGTCTTGTTAGTTAATTTTTGTGTCTCTATGATTTCTTTTTCCAGTAAGTCTGGGAACATTGCACCACATGCAATCACACCAAAACCACCAGCGTTTGAGATTGCTGAGACCAAGTTTCTCTCTGAAACCCAGCTCATAGCACCACCCATTATAGCAAACTCACTGCCAAGAAAATCTGTTCCTTTTTTCCAGAGGCTACTTAACATATAACCTATATCATACGTTTAAAAATGTTTTGTTTATCTATAAATGTGTGTTTTAAGGCGCCAAGTATATGTAAGATTATAAAGAGTACCATAAAACATGCAAGCATCGAATGTAGCTCATTAGCCGTGTTAGCTAGGTCTTTGTTTTGATTAATCAACAAAGGGATATGAAAAAAATATTTGATCTGTTTGCCAGAAGCAGAAGACATGACATAGCCAGATAGTGGCATTAGCACCATCAAAGAATATAAACCAAAGTGTACTGCTTTACTTATATTGATTACAAACCGAGAAAAATTTGCTGGAAGTGGTGGAACATAAGTAAAGACGCGAAAAAATATGCGTACTATGATTAATCCAAGAATAGTGATACCGCAAGCCTTATGAATAGCGTATATGTTGAACTTAATTTCATTGCTAAGTGGCAGGCTTTTCATATAAAGTCCAGAACAAAGCATACCGATAATAAAAACAGCCATCAACCAATGGATAACCCTTAAACCTAGGCTATATTTATCGTCTTCCATTTTGATTACCATAAAGTAGCATTTATATAATAGAAAAACTATTTTTCAATCAAAATTATTAAAGCAATTTAGATTTACCGACAATGTAGCTATACAAATTCGACCCAGCCGAGAGTCAAGTAGCAGGCACTGGCATCTAAGTCATAGAAACGGATCAAATGCAAAACTTACTTGACACCCTTCGCCAGCCCCCTTATCATGAAACTGAAGCTATTTATTTATCTTCTCTGTACAGATTAAATGGCAAAAAAACTCAACGTATCTGGCGTCTCATGTTTAATTTTTTGCACTATGTGCACTCTATGTCTTTATCAAATTTCTAGGTTTTTACCTATACAAGCTGAAATACGCTTATAAAGCATTTAAAACATCAAAAAACGCCAACTTAAAAAGTGGATAGTGAATAATTAGCTACCCTAGGGTTTCTTTTGCCTTTTTTTCTGTTTAGTAAATTTCTTAAACATTTATGACTAAAGGTTAGTTGCATTAAAAAGCAGCTAAATCGCGGTTATTAAGCGTTTAGAATAAAAAAACGCCATACTTGAAAGTATAATGTAAGTAATTAGCCAACCACGGGGCTTCTTTTGCCTTTTTTTCTGTTTAGTAAATTTCTTAAACATTTATGGCTAAACGACAATCGTCATCCCTGTAAAGGTCAAGTATCCCGCTACGTGTTAGCGGCTAAAAGATACACGGCGGTATGACGGTTCGTGATGGCATGACGATAAGGTTCCAGTGTCAAGCGTTTGGCATGCAAATTTCCTTAAACGTTCGTAAGCTTAAAACTTTACTTTAGATCAAACTGCTGTATAGTGACTTTATAGCTTCAATTTTGTAATGAATATACCTAGTATAGAAAATTGTGATCTTCACAATAAAACCGTCTTACTCAGAGTTGACTTCAATGTTCCTATAAAAGATGGAGAAATTCGTGACGTCACTCGTATTTTGAGAGCACTGCCTACTATTCAGTATTTAGTGAATGCGAGTGCAAAGATTATTATTATATCACATTTCGGACGCCCAAAGGCCAGAGACAATAATCTGTCGCTAAAAAATGTAATTGACACTTTATCGCAGTTACTAAATAAAAAAGTGAAATTTATTGACGATTGCGTTGGTGAAAAAGTACAAAGAGCAGTAAGTGTTATGGATGCAGGAAATATAATATTACTAGAGAATCTAAGATTTTATGAAGGGGAAAAGGAGAATGATGCAAACTTTGCAAGACAATTAGCATCTCTAGTGGATATATATGTAAATGATGCATTTTCTTGCTCTCACAGAGCTCACGCTTCTATTTCACGCATTACAGAATTTTTACCTTCCTATGCAGGATTTTGCTTGCAAGATGAGCTAAAGTATCTTGAAAAAGCTGTATCGTTTAAAGCTAAACCTATTACTGCGATAGTTGGGGGAGCTAAAATATCAACTAAAATAAAAGTGCTTATGAAGCTAACAGAAAAGGTTAATTACCTAGTTCTAGGTGGTGCAATAGCCAATAATTTTTTGTCATTTAGCAAAGTAAATATAGGGAAATCTTTCTTTCAAAATGGTGTTGACGACCTTCTACATAATATTGTTGAAACAGCAAATAAAAACAATTGCAAAATAGTTGTGCCAGAAGACGTTCTGGTTGCAGTAAACTCTGATTACAGCACTAGTATTTCAAGAAGAACTGAGTCCATTTTGGACGGTGATATAATTTTGGATATCGGACCACAAACTTTGAGTACAATAAGCAGTATAATAGCAAGCAGTAAGACTCTGCTGTGGAATGGACCTATTGGTGTTTTTGAACATTCAGCTTTTGCAAGCGGTACAATAGGGGTAATGAAAATCGTAAGTGACTTAACGCACAAAGGAAAGTTAACCAGCATAATAGGGGGAGGCGATAGTCTATCTGCAATAAGCGCTGCAGGCCTTACCGATAAGGATTTTACATATGTTTCCACTGGTGGAGGAGCATTTTTAGATTGGTTAAGTGGCGATGAAATGCCGGGAGTTGCTGCTCTGCAAAAACGATTAGATTAAAACTTTTTTAAATTATTTCTTATAGGCTAGCTTTTTTGTGAACGTGATTATGTCGAAGACAGTTAAATTAATTTTGTGTTTAATAATACCAATAATAGGATTTATTTTTTATATTAAGGATCATTATTTTCACACCGGCTATGTAGAAGAAAATGTTGAAGTCAATTTTGAACCATTTTTCAGTTCACAACCAGCCACCGTTTCAGAATTAACTGACTTCGATAGAGGAGTGTTGAGAGTTTGTGGAGATTGGTGAGCACATCCAGATAAAGAAGATTTCAAAATTTTACTTAGTTGTCTGCAGCATCAAGAAGTAGTGAAAGGAATATATAAGTGATTACGCCAGATGCGGATTTGGAGTTACTGAAAGATGAACTGGCTAACATTTGGTTTACAAATAGTGGAAGTGAAAAAGAAACTATAGGGTTTGGACATATTTTTTGTGGTGAGCCAAACGATAAACTAGGTGGTATGCATTTTGTAGGTAGATATGTTGAAGCTCAAGAAGATAAATGGGCAGGTGCAATTTGGAATGATAAGTCCCTATGCAATAAATCAGATATTAAGCCGCCAGTTTATACATTTGGAATGAAATATTTAGGTAAGGATGGGGAAGTGAAAGTTAAATGCCCAAATGGATACGCATATAACCTTCATGCCGATAATTTCTGCAACTAAGGCGTTTAAGGAATTAGGAAAAGATGGAATGTGTCTATATGAAATGGAAGATGACGATTATCAATCAGTGTTTGTAAGAAAGAATGATGCTATACTCACGTTCTATCCTGACTTAACACCAAAATGTGATGATAAGAGTACTTATTGTAGTTGCGGTAAATCTTAATTTCAAAACCAATAGGGTGAACAAATGATAAAAATGCTATAGGGTGTAGCAAATCCAAATAAGTTAAAATTTTGATTAAAGTGTTTTGTGAATAATAATGAAGAAGGGCATTATTCGTCTAATAAAAGCAATTCAATACTCTTGTGAAGGAATAAAATCAGCTTTTATATCAGAAATTGCGTTCAGACAGGAGTTATAGCCTTTCTTATAATAGTCCGAATGCGATAAGATATGTGTTTATGGCTATAGCAGGCCAGTAGCATATTACGGTCTGTTCGGATTATTGTAAAAAGAGCTATACTGCTTTTTATAGTATGTGTCTCAATTTTGTTTGTTTTGGATGTAAGTAATCTAGAACGTGCAGTAATGATAAGCAGTCTATTCCTGGTGTTAATTGTGGAAATTGTTAACACTGCTTTTGAAACGACAATTGAGCGTATTTCCAGTGAACAACACATACTTTCAAAAAAGGTGAAAGATCTAGGTAGTGCAGCAGTTTTTCTTTCATTAATTATAGCTCTTTTTACAATAATCCGAACAGATCATAATATGCTACTGCTCTACCATAGCCATAAGCACATATCTTATCCTATTCGGACTATTGCGAGAAGTGCTATAACTTCCTGATAACATGGATGATAATATTGACAGGTTAATACGAATGTTATTAAGATATGTTGTCAAACTCACCAATTAAAGTTTTTATATCTTGCGGTAAATCAGAGACAAATTCCATGTATCCCTTACTTTTGGGGTGATATAAGCCCAGTGTATAAGCATGTAGTGCTTGTCTATTGAAATTACGAATAAAACTAGAGTTTTTAGCATATTTTGTGCTTTTACTACTATTTTTCCCATAAACTTGATCACCAACTATAGAATGTCCTATGTGGCTCATGTGGACTCGAATTTGGTGCGTTCTACCTGTTTCTAAAGTGCATTTAACGAGGCTTGCTTGTCCTATAACTTTCTCTACTGAGTAATGAGTGATTGCTAATTTGCCCGTTGTTTTTGTAACACACATCATTTCTTTATTACCACGCTTTGGAGCAATGTTAGTTTCTATAGTCCCCTGCTGGGAAGATAATGTTCCCCAAACTACTGCTAAGTATTCCCGCTTTATTTTGCGATTCGATAACAATTCAGACAAAAAACTATGGGCTGCTTCATTTTTTGCAATTACCATTAGCCCACTAGTATCTTTATCGAGTCTATGAACAATTCCTGGTCTTACATTAAGGTGAGCGATAACTGCGTTCAAAAGCGTATCATTGTTTGTCCCAGCACCTGGGTGCACTGTTAATCCACTTTGTTTACTCAGAACTATAATGTCTTCATCTTCATAGACGATATTAAGTTTTATGTCATAATTAGGCTCAATTGATGTGGATATGTCAGGTTGAACGAGATGCACCACATACTCTTCATCTGGTTTTACTATGTAGTCATTATTAATTATCGGTGTGCCAAGTAATTTCACCTGCTCATTTTGTATCAATCTTTGCGCTTTGCTGCGTGATATGTTGCATTTTTCAGCTATATAGGTGTCTAACCTTAATTTCTCTTTATCATTATTAACACTTAAGGTTATTATTGAGTGATCTATAGTGATTTACCCCGCGCCATTTCCCATGCTGCTTGAACATTTGGGTCTGTAAACATTGTTGCACTAGACTCAATTTGCAGATCACCTTGTTTTTTAATATGGCAAATTGTTTGAGAGCCATCTTTCCAGTGGATTGTAACTTTATTATCAAAATCTCGTAATGTTGCCTCAACCTTTTTTTCTTTATTATCTTTTTCTTCCAGCTTAATAGATTCTAATAAATAATATAGAAAGTCACTTGGTTTGCCGTTGATTTTTTCTTTCCATTCATCTGTTTTTTCTTGTTCAGATTTTTTTTGCTCTAACTTTTCCTTCTTTTGCTGCAGCTTATTTTGTTCTGCTTCCAGCTCTAACTTTCTAACTGTGTCACGTAGTTCTTTGACTTTATTTTCTAATACTAATAATTTATTAGTATTATTTCCATTGTTAGCTTCTAAATCAGGCGTACTTGGTTGAGCTTGCTTCTTTTTTATTTCTTCTAATTCATTCCTTACTACGTTTAATTGCTCCTTCAATTCCGTTTTTTCCTCTTCTGTATCCTCTTTTAACTTTTTTAGCATGCTAAGGAACTCGTTATTATTAGACTGCGTAGTTGATTGAAGCCAGCCTACAAAGCGGCTTGGTTCAAATCGTTCAATTTTATCTTCAGCAATTTTAATAGCATTCTCTAACCTAGAAAAAGTACCTTCAATATCTAGTGAATGTGCTTTTTTTGTCAATTCTTTAGTGTTGTTTAAAACTTCTGAAATTTCTGCATGTAGCCAATCTAAATCTTTTTTGATGTCTTCTCTGATTTTTTTTAGGTGATCAAGCGTTTCTTTAATGTTAATATTTGCAGGCTTTAAAAGACTATTATCAAGTAAATCGCAAGCTTTTTTAAGTTTACTGTCAAATGAGTTGCAAAGCGGACTAAGTAGTTTTTTCATTAGAGATATTAGTTCATTTTCCCTTTTACCAAGCTTATTTTCTACTACTGATACAACCATGCCCTTTCCAGACCAGTATGGAAATAGAAGACCTAAAGAACTGTGTTTTCTAATAGTATGATTTTCATGATCCACGCTATTACTTATTAGATTGCTAAGTGTTGATATGATGCATAAAAGAATAGCGACTAATAAAGCTATTAATGTTATTGGAGCATTAATGGATTGTGATATTGCTGAAACTACTATAATAGTACCAAATACATATGATCCAGTAAACAAGAGAATCCTATTTCTATTTTCTGCTTCTATATCTTCTAGTATTTCTCTCTGCGTCTTAGAATTTGGTAAAACTATTGAAAGCTTTTTCCTCTTACGATCTAAATTTGTTACAATTTCAATTTTTTTAGCTTCTTGAGCAATCTGGCTGTACTGTTCATCAACTTGATAGTTTCCTATTTTTTTATCTATTTCATTCTCTTTTATTTTTTGTGTATTTATAAAGTTTATAACAGCAGTAAATAAGAGAACTATAAGAGGAATAAAGGCAAGAGGTGCTGGCGTGAACGCAAACCCAGCAATACTTACTGTAACAGGCTGAATAGAAAAGGCAGCAAATGCTATAAGAGTAGCAATGGTACTTGCTATCGATATAGTACCAGAATACTTTCTTATAGAGCTCAAAATTCTACTGGGCTGGTCAGAAAGTTTTCTAAATCTAAATCCTAAAAAATAAAAATAGTCTTTGAAAGGATCTTTAGTGTCTGTAACCATAACATTTTTCTAGTTTAAACTTATTTAGGTATACATTAACCAAACCTTAAAATCAAGTTTCTTAATTTTTCAACATGTGCCAAGGCCTATTGGAGCGCACTGTATTAATCTTTACGTAACGATTTGTTAACCAAACAGAATGTGTGCCATACGTTTCTAGATCAGCATGTTTAATAATTTTAGCGTTGCAAGCTGAATAGTCGAATTCACTTAATTGAATTATCAGATCAACACTATTACAGTTTCTCAAGATATCTTCTTTTTTATAAGCAAGCAGTACTGATTTATTATTTCCTTTATTATATATACAGCCATACTTTAGTCTTTTATCTGGATTGCTATATTTTGTATGATTCAAAATTTGGTTCTGTCCGTTTTGCTTTGCCCACGTTTTGATAACAAAATTTCTGCTTTTTCTAGTGAGAGAATATAGTAAGTTATCACTCTCCTTTGCAGCAACATTATCAGCATTTATTAGGATGTCGGAGGTTTTATATGCAGCGCTAAAGCAAATACCTAGTACAATAAAAAAAAATCCCAAAAAACGCCAATTTCTTTCCCACAAGCACAGCCACAATAACCCAAATGTTATTATAATAATTGATGAGGCAGGAAAAGTACGAATGGGAATAACCAAATACTGAAGACTAGCGATAGCGTTTGTTATATAGAAAATGCTGTCAATTGGGCGCTCTATAAATGGCGCTATAATCCATTCAATACCTAAAGGAATCAATAAGACATAAATTATTCCAAGTGGAATAATAATTAATGTAACTATTGGTATAGCAACTAAATTTGTGATAATGCCACTAATTGAAAAATAATTAAAATTATATATCGTATACGGAACAGTTGCTAAACTTGCTATTACTGAGCTGATCATTATCGACACAAAATATTTCATTATTTTTATTTTGAGTAATTTATTAGCATTAATTTGATAACTGGCAAACAGTACCAAAACAGCAGAAAATGACATCTGAAAGCCTGGCTTTAAAATTGCTTCAGGTTCTATGATAAGTATCACTGCAGCAGCAAACGCAATTGCTATTAACCCTCGATATTTTCTCTCTATCATTATTGCAACGAGTACTAAAATCACCATGATGTAGGCACGCTGAGCAGAAATTTGCATACCGGTAATCAACAAATAAAACGTGGTTGGCAAGATAGTAAGGAATGCAGATATTTTCTTGGTGTTATACTTAAGAGTCAAAGTTTCAGATATTGCGAATAAATTACGAAACACTACAAAAAACAGACCAGCAACGAATGATAAATGCAAACCAGATATGGCAAACAAATGTGCTATACCTGAATCTCGTATCGCGTCCATAGTTTTTTGATCTATGACATCTTTTTTACCGATCAGTAATGCAGAGATTATATCCGCATGTGGTTTCTTGATATTTTGCTGCAGGTTTTCATAAATGTATTGACGGAAAGATTCTATATATTCTTGAAATTTCCTTGCTTCAGCCTTTTTGTGCAGGACTATTTTGCTTGTTGCAAAGCCTGTTGCACTTATTTTCTGGTAATATGCTATTCTTGCAAAATCGTATGCATACTCCGAGGGCGCAATCTTTAGAGGGAAGAGTTTTGCTGATAATTTTACTTGATCGCCTATTTTAATGCATTTTTCCACTTTGGTTCTAACTGATATTCTGATGTTATCTAGAGCTCTATCCTGTGTCATTCCAGCGCGTGACGCTGGAATCCATATCTTTTTTTTCTCGATCCCAGTAGGCTTTGTTGCATCGCTCTTCGGATAGTAGGTAACGCACAATAAATTTATGAAGCTATCTCAAATTTAGC
>NZ_JAPQLF010000114.1:0-347 GCF_028982105.1 Wolbachia endosymbiont of Drosophila bicornuta
AATAAGCTACTGATATTCTCCACCTTTTTTATCTTTAATCCATCATAGCTAGCGATGCAACAAAGCCCACTGGAATCTCATTTACTTTTTTGTTCACTATGTGATGAACTTGGGCCTACAAGTATATAAACATAATGGTTTCGCATAAAAAATTTAGATCCCAGTGTCACGCACTCACTGTACTAACATTGAGATATAAGAGTAATTTGTACCAAGAAAAAAGATGTCATCCCAGTGTCCAGACACTGTGATGGCTTTGTTGCATCGCTAGCTATGATGGATTAAAGATAAAAAAGATAGGGAATATCAGTAGCTTATTATTCTGGTATTTATAACAAGAACGGTCA
>NZ_JAPQLF010000114.1:398-8686 GCF_028982105.1 Wolbachia endosymbiont of Drosophila bicornuta
GCTAAAATTCAAGAATTTCAATGCTTTAGCTATTTTCAATAGAATTAAATTTATTAATATAAATAACAAATTACTATTCTTAAATTTGATCAGATTGATTGCAAAAAAACAAGATTTTCAATAGGTTGCTTATAATCCTAACTATAGTTAGCCTTTCATAAGTAGCGATGCAACAAAGCCCACTGGGATCCAGATTGGATACTAAGTTGGTGAGTATAAAAGTAGCTAACCTTATGTTAAAACACAATATTTTTGGTGAGGGGTTGCATTAAAAGCTGGATTACAGTGTCAAGCACTGGAATGACATCGTCTTAACATTGTACCATATTACAATGTTCGTATAGTTATGTGTCACGCTACTTGGATGACAAGAAAAGGTTTCTAGAATGAAGGAAACGAAGTCATACATAGAAAATAGGTTAGGTATTTTCAATTTTTGTTGTATACTCAAATAAAAATCTCACTTTTACAGATGGATACAGTAAAGTTTGTTTTATTACTGCCAACAATATTACTCATGCTAGTTGCTGGTGTTTACCTATCGATTAAACTAAAATGGCTACAGGTATTTAGATTACCATACGCCCTTTCACTCCTTGGAGCTAAAAAAGGAGAAAATAAATTTTCTTCTATAGCCGCTCTGTTTACAATTTTAGGGGGAAATTTAGGAGTAGGAAATATTTCAGGAACTGCTGTTGCTCTAAAAACCGGAGGACCGGGCTCTATTTTGTGGATGGCGATAATTATTGTTATCACTTCTGTGATAAAATATGTCACTTGTTATCTAAGTATAAAAACCAGAAAGGAAAAGAACGGACGGTTTATAGGTGGCCCTGTAGCCTACATGGCTGATGCATTTAACTCTAGAAAAGCTACAATTGTGTTTCTAGTTGTTATGATAATGGTTTCAATAACAGTTGGTAACCTTGTTCAGGTAAATTCTCTATCAATACCACTTAACATGATAGATGTGCCTGTAGTCATTGGTGGCATTGTAATGGCCATAATATTTTTTGTTGTTGCAGCTCTCAGCTTAAAAAAAATTAAAATTTTTATATCGGCTATGATACCGATAATGACGGTAAGTTACCTCACACTTTGCGGTATCATATTATTTAAATTTAGTGAAAATATTCTTCCTTCTCTAAAACTAATAACAAGCAGTTTTTTTACAACTAGTAGCTTTAACTCTGGTTTATCTCTAGGTTTGATTTTAGAAATGTTGACTATTATTCAAGTTGGAACTTTGCGAGGTATTTTTGCAACAGATATAGGGCTTGGCCTCGAAGGAATCGTACATTCTTCAATTGTTCCTAAGAAAAATAATAATAAATTTATTATTGAACAGAGCCTAATCACAATAATATCGCCTTTTATAGTTGCATTCATAGTGTTTATTACAACAATGGTACTGCTTGTCACAGATTCTTGGGTCACTGATTTAGAGAGTACTAACATGTGCATATTTGCTTTTAGAAAAGCTATGAATTGGCCCTATATTGACTATTTAATTATGGCCATAATGTTTTGTTTTGCCTTTACTACTATTTTTACTTGGTTTTTTTCCTCAAAACAGACAATACGCTATGTGTCTATGGATAATAAATACACTAAAATCTGGATTGTAATTTTTACCATGATCATTCCGCTTGGTGCGATAGGTAAAGTCCGGTTGCTATGGGATGTTGCTGATATCTCGATTGCTGCTTTGTTGTTTATCAACATACTCGCTATACTCAAGCTAACCTCTCAAGATCCAGAAGTGTTTACTATGAGTAGCAGATATTTGAAGTTGCAAAAACAGAGCTATAGCTAAAGCAATTTAGGCTATGCAGCTGTTGTGATATAAGAGTGATTTCCGCCAAGAAGGATGTCATCCAAGTGCCCAGACACTGGGATCCAGGAATCTTGATTGGCACTAAGTTAGTGAGCATAAAAGTAGCTAATCTTATGTTAAAACACAACATTTTTGATGGGGTTCGTGAAAGGCTGGATTCCAGACTGGAATGACAACTTAAATCGTTTGATGTTACCATAAAATAGCTTGTGTCATCACATTAGTAACACAACCTTCCTTAATAAAAATTCAACCAATGCTTGTGATAATTATATTAGCTAGTATTAGCTAGAACTAAAGGCAGAGGGTTATTAGTGATGGATATATGTGCACTAACGATACACAACAAGAACACATTTATAATGAGCGCATTCAAGAAGTTTTTCCTTTATTTGATAAAATAAAAAAGGAAGACGACCCAATTTATAATGCTAGAGTTGATTTTAACACAGTAAAGTTTTTAACAAAACACGCCAACTGGAATTGGGACGAAGAAGAAAACAAAGATAAAGCATATGGAGTTATTCTTCAGAAATGCGACAAGACAAAGAAAGCTGGACAAGAGCTTGAAAGTGAAGTTAAAGAAAGGTTGAAAGAGTATGTTGATGATGTTGCAGGAGTTTCAATATACGGTAATCACGCAAGTATTACGCTGGGAGATGACAAAAAAGAGTTTAAAATCAGCGAATTTTTAAATAGTGATTTTTGTGAGAAGAATGAAATCTCGGGATTTTCAACATTGCATAGTGATGGAAAGAGCGGAATGCATGGTTTTGTTGCCGAGGAAGAAGGGAAAAAATAAGACATTATGTCGTAACTGATGGTTCATATGAAATGACTTTAAAGTGGTATGCGGAGGGGAAGGAATGTAAGATCAAAATTAAGATTGATGCTAACGGTGTAGACCTTGTTAAAGGTGATGATTTTTCTCTAGAACGGTTAGAAGTAAACAGAGATGTAAAAATAGGTGGTTTATTCTTGCATGAAATACAATTCAGGGAGAAAGGACAAGGAAAAGTGAATGAGATGCAACATAGTAAAGACAGTAACGAGCTATCATCTGAAACTACGACAAGAATTGATGTTAATAGAGATGTTAGTGTTCAAGCTACTGATATAACTCGAAAAAAAGAAGATCACCATTCACATTTTGGACCACAATCTAACAGCAGAAGGCAGTCTTACGATAGCGGAATTGGAAAAGATTTTGACGATAAAATTAATTCTCAGGAGGCTAAAGAAAAGCGTGAGCTTAGACAAGCAGCACGAGAAGCAAATTCGGGAGGTCAAGTTTATAACCTACAATCGCTTTTTGAGGAGAATCCTCAGAACAAAAAAACTCCTCCGCCACTTCCACCTAGAACTAGTTCACTACCACCTAAAAAAGGTGTTTTCGATGAGCAAGGGGGAGCCAAATCTGGAAGCCAAAAACCAGATGACTTGCGCGAAAATGAGCAAACACCTAATAATCAGCAAAAAGGTGCAACTTCTGATTCTTCAGATAGTTCTACTTTCACCAAGTCTGTAAGCCACAATCAAGATAATAGGCAAGAAGATGAACGGTATGACAATCCTACATTTGGACATGCTGTACCTGGAAGCCAAAAACCAAATAGAAGTGAGCAAACACCTAATGATCAGCAACAACCTAAAACCCAGCAACAAGAAGGAAATAGCAAAGGCGATCTGTTACAAGACATCAGAAATTTCAAGAAAAACAACTTACGGCACATTGATGTTGATGATAGAAAAGCATCAATTGCAGGAAGTAGAAAAAATAACCCATCACCGTTAGAGACATTAAAGGACATAATTCCTTATTCATCTTCTCCAGATAACAGTGATAACCAAGATGCTAGTGATGCTAAGTGGAAAGAAAGTGAACAGCCGCTCTCTGCTACAGCACTCAATAATAAAAGTGACTCGGGCTATTCATCTCCAACTCATGACAATAATGAACAATCTCAAGTAAATCCTGAACAGTTAAAGAAGAGCTTAGAGAACATTGAACAAAGTGATCAAACTCCACCTGAAAATCTTCTTAAAGAAATCAGAGATAGATCACAGCAGGATAATAGAGGATTAAGGCAAGTTGATCCTACTGATAAACTGTCACAAGATAAAGAAGATGGATTGCAAAAAGACGATTTAGCAGATGTAAAAATAGTGGAAGGTCCAACTATTAGTGTCTCTGCTTCAACACCAAATAGTATAAGTGATTCAGGCTATATATCTCCAACTAATAGTGATAGTAAATCTCAAACAGATTTAAAACAGGTAGGAAGGAAATTAGAAGAACATATTAGACAAAGTAATCTAACTCTATTTGAAGAACTTAAAAATACATTAGGTCAAGAAAATCTCGGGTTAAAACCAGCTGATCAGAGTCAGATTAGCGAAGAAACTAAAAAACGCTTGAGAGAAGTTGGGTTGCTAAAAGACAGCTCAACAGACATAAAAGCAAACGATTCGGGCTATTCATCTCCAACTCATGACAATAATGAACAATCTCAAGTAAATCCTGAACAGTTAAAGAAGAGCTTAGAAAACATTGAACCAAAAGAAATCGGAGATACGAGTGAGTTAAAAGGAGCATTGGGAAACCCGGATAAAGGGTTAAGAGAACCGGCACAACAGGCTACTAAAGAAAATATTCCTAAAGATTCATTCTCAGAAAACATTTTAGAAAAGATAGGAGAAGGTAAACAATATGACCCTATACGTAAGTGGTTAGAAAAAACAGTGGCAGAACGAGAAAATAATGACACTAATCCAACTGTAGATAAAAATAGCGAACTATATAAATTACTAGAGAAAGATGAAGCACAACTGAAAGCTGGAGTAATAGAAGAAGAAAGAGGAGATACTTTAACAGAACACACTGATGGTTATGATCGCAATAGAATTGCATTAGCTAACAGAAATAAAAGACCACTAGATTGGGCTAAACAGGTTGCTGAGTCACAACAAAAAAAAGATACTAATAAAGGTATTTCAATATAAATTGAAGTTAAAATAATTGCTTAGCAAACAATAGGTTTCATGTAATGGTAACCCTATAACGGAAGAGTAGGAGCCGCGTAAGAACAATACGAACACTCCAGCTAGGCCTTGTATATTGCATCCCCCAGCCCTATTTTTCCACTCTTCTGATGCTAAATAATACTTAATTTCTTGTTCACTGAGACGTTTAAATTTCACTATTGTAACCACAGTACTGATATGTTGTTTAGATTGATCGGGAGTTAATAGACATACACTGGTGTATACTCTATGCCTTCTTCCTGATAACAAGCGGATACATTTTTCTGCTTGCTCAACGTTTTCAGCTTTGAGCAATATCCTTCTACCACAAGCAACAACTGTATCAACACCAAGCACAAAATAATTTGGATTTAAACTTTGTATTTTCTCAGCTTTACTTTTTGCCATACGGATTGAGTAATCCTTCGGAAGTTCCTTTTTTAAGGGGGCTTCATCTATATCTGCTGGCAAAATTAAACCTGGCTCAATGTTTATTTGTTTTAGTAAAGCTATACGCCTTTTCGATGATGAAGCAAGAATAAGATTATTTAGAGATCGTTCTGTCACTTGTACCTTTAAGCCTTCTAATGATCCTACCCTTTCTCGCATTCCTATCGTAAATGCTCATCTCAACTAACACCCTATCCCCTATAATGATGCGTATTTTACTTCTTCTCACTTTCCCTGATACATGACAGATAATCTCATGTTCATTGTCCAGTTTCACTCTAAATTCTGCTGCAGGTAGTAAAGCAGTTACTGCCCCTTCCACTTCAAAAATTGTTTTCGATTTCTCGTCTTTTATCATATGTTATATTATAATTTAATAATCTTTTTTAGTCTACTATAGATTTTAAATTATTATCAACACAAAAGACCTTTTGCGCCCCACTTAAGTTGCAACTTAACCCCAACCATCTTCACAATGATACCCTACCTACGTTTCTACTCTCTGCCACCTTCTCAATAGAACTTATAGGACTTATGTTGAAAGATAAATCATTATCACAATTTTCTTCATCGCTATCAAGTCCACTATCAACGCTTAAAGATCTGAGTAATGTTGTCTTCTCTCTCAGTGGAACATAAGACTCATTATCAACGCTTGAAGATTTGGATAACCTTTTCTTCTGTCGTGGAGCATTACCAGACTCATTAGAAATTTCTCCCGTTAATTGATTGTTGAAGCTCCTTTGTTCATCAGCACGAATTTTTTCTTCCAGTCCATCAAGCATTCCTACCAATTCATCACCCCATTCATTTTCTTCTTCTAATAATTGTTTACACTTTTCTTTCTCACGCTCTAGCTCGTTTCTTAACTCTTCGACTTTATCTTCATCTTTAGTGAGTTCAAGTGTAAGCACCTTATCTCCTGGAAATTCCTCGTACTCGTTTTCTAGTTCTTCAATGTTGAGTTTTAGTCCCTCTTCTCCAAGTGTATCTTGTAAATCGCTATCCTGCCTATCTGATTCTTTAATCTTTTGCTCAATTTCTACTTGTACCTTATATTCCTGATCTAATTCTCTTAGCTGATCTTTCAAGCGCTCTTTCTGCTGGCGTCGTTCAACCATTATCTGTTCCGCATCTTCTCGTGCTTGATTTAGCGCTTTTTCCAAATTCTTCTTTCCTGCATTAACAATTTTCAGCTCTTCCTTTAGCTTTCTTTTTTCTTCATATACACCTTTAAGTTCTTGTGCTTTCCATTGTAGCTCTTTTAACACACCTGCTAATTCTTCATTTTTTTGTGCCAGTTCAGTTTGCAATTCCGTGTTTTTTTGCTCCTCTTTTTCAAACCTGTCTTGTAAATTGCTATTCTGCTTCTCTAACTTTACAATTGTTTGATTAGCTTCTGCTTGGGTTGTTTCTAGTTTCTCCTGTAGTCGCTGATTTTCTTGTATTAATTCATGGTGCTTTTTATTTATCACTTGCAACCCTGCTTCTATTTCTTGCTTCAATTCAACAGCTTCTTTTTTCAAATTTGACATTTCTTGCTTCAATTCAACGTTTTTTTCGGACAGCATCTGATTATTTAAAATCAATTCATCCATTTGTTGTGAAGCAAATTCTGTCTGAGTTCCAGTGTGCTGTAAATTGACTTCCGTTTTAGTTTCGATTTGTTGTGAACCAACTTCTGTTTGAGTTTCAGTGTGTTGTAAATTGACTTCCGTTTGAGTTGATGCATTGCTATTAATAGAAGGAGGAAGGCTATTGTCAGCATCAACTTTAGGGTCTAATTCTCCCTCTGGTTCCTCGCGATAGGCCGCTATAGACTCATTTTGAAAATTATTATTAGCAGTGGGTACAACATCAGCAGCCTTACCTTTTTCTAGTACAGCATCATATAAGGAGAGACCTTGAATATATAATTCATCGTTTTGCTTTATTAATTCTAAGATCTCATCCGATAGCACAAAATCTTCATCATTAAATTTTAGTACTTCAGTTATGCCATCGCTACTCACATTCATAATCATGGTACACATTTCGGATCCATCCTTTACAGGCCAAGTGCTTTTCATTTCATAATATGCGCCCTCTTTAAATTCATAATATCTTTCCTTACCTTTCCTATGAGCGTGTATTTCATGTTTTTTATTGCAATAGATATTCAGCTCTTTAATATCTTTCTCTTGCTGTAAAATGTCACTAATCCTGGTTTGCTCACTTCTATTGTAATTAATAAGATTGATATTCAAAACTCTATGAGTGTTATCAGTTTCTGTGTAATAAGCTCGAAACTCTACGCCTTTCTCTCCAAGATATTTACTTGCAGCTTCTTTTCCCTGCTCTGCCAACTTTATGCATTTATCTATATCTTCCTTAAAGCTCTTATTAGCAGACTCTGTTACTGCTTTATCTATGTACGTTTTTTTAAAATCTCCATCATTTATTAGGTCATAAAAACTCCACTTATCCCCAAAAGCCCTCTGCACGTAAGTGAAATTCTTTTTTTCCTTTAGTTTTCCTAAGAACCACACCTTTTCTTTCAGATTTTTCAGTTGAAAGCTTACCCTTGCCTTTACACTAGAGTTTTTGGCAGGAATACTAACTTCTTCTAATTCTTTAAGTAATTTGTTATTTTTTATAATTGAGGAGCAAAACTTTACAATAGCAGAATTTGCAAACGAAGGATCTTTTTTTATATCTTCATCAATAATTTCTTTAAAACGTGCAAATTGAGGTAGAACATAAAAATTGATTATTTCTTTTTCTGATCTTGTTTTATTAGCATAAGAGATATCACCTAATTGTGAATATATAGCTCTTTCCATAAAAGTCCGGATGTGATAGGATAAGGGTAGATGATGATAAGGAGGTTGAATGCCAGCAGCATATAGTTATGATTTAAGAAAAAAAGCAATGGAAGCGCTAGACGAAGGAGAAAGCAGAGAAACAGTGGCAGCAAGATTTAAGATTGGACGAACTA
>NZ_JAPQLF010000115.1:0-16812 GCF_028982105.1 Wolbachia endosymbiont of Drosophila bicornuta
TATACATCCTCTAAAAGAAATCAAAAATTGTTGAACTGGTCAATATTTATAACTAATGTTCCAGAAAATAAAATTAGTGCTGAGCAAGTATTAACGATTTACAGAGTAAGGTGGCAAATTGAGTTATTATTTAAATTGTATAAAAGCCATATCAGGCTTGATAAGGTAAAAGGAAAGCCATGCAGAGTATTATGTGAACTATATGCTAAATTGTGTGCAATTCTTATATTTCACGGCATAGTTGGTTGCACAGAAGTGAAAAAGAATACAGAACTTAGCTTAACAAAGGCATTTATTGATCTAAAAAGGCGGGTTAGAGAGTTATTTTTAGTATTAACCAAAATTAATAGTTTAAAAGCATTTCTTAAAAAACTCACTATAACTTGGTCGCGATTTTCATTAAAAGACAAACCTAGAAGGGCTAGAGTATCCACTTTAACCTCTCTAAATTTGCTCACAATCTCTTAACTTGACGCGTATGGAATAAAAAACAGTCTGCCAGGTAAGGAAGGAGATAGAGGAAGAAGCGCAAAAGATAACAGGAGATTCGTAGCTGCAATAATGTGGATAGGTAGAACAGGAGCAACATGGAGAGCATTGCCGGCTGAGTATGGAAAATGGTCAAGTGTACATAAACGTTTTATAAGGTGGGCAAAATCTGGTGTTTGGCAGATGATTTTCAACACATTAGCTGTTAATGGAGACACAGAGTGGCTCATGATAGACTCAACAATAATCAGGGCACATCAACATGCTGCTGGTGCAAGAAAAAAATGTGGAAACTGGTAGACAAGAACAAGAGCTGGGACGGTGCAAAGGAGGATTTTCAAGCAAATTACACGCTGCTTGTGATGCTTTGGGCAACCAACTGAGATTCTTTGTTACTGCAGGGCAAAGATCGGATTACGTAAAAGCTTTAGACCTGATAGAAGGCAAGAACATGGAGGCACTTATTGCCGATAAAGGGTATGACGCAAATTATATGATTGAGGCTGCAGAAGCTGTAAATGCTGAGCCAGTAATCCCACCGCGTTCCAATAGAAAAACACCAAGAGAATATGACAAAGAATTGTATAAAGAGAGAAACTTAATCGAAAGGATGTTCAACAAAATCAAGCACTTCCGCAGAGTTGCTACACGCTACGACAAATTGGCCATAGCTTTTCTGTCTTTTGTTCACATTGCTGGCATTTATCTTTGGTTAAAATAAATGTCGACACTGCCTAGGAATAAAGGGTGGTTTATTAGGAAAATGGATAAAAATTCTGATATTGAAGCAGAAACTTCTAACAGTGTTGCAAATTCACAACATCCCTTAAAAATAAAGACAGGAAGTCCTCTTGAAGTGGGAAAGTATAAGGTGGAGCTGCAAGTGACATATGATGATGTAAAGAATTTTTATGATACCGTACGTGGTAAATATCATGCTGGCGATGGATATAACTATAGCCTTTCTTATAATAGTCCGAATGCGATAAGATATGTGTTTATGGCTATAGCAGGCCAGTAGCATATTACGGTCTGTTCGGATTATTGTAAAAAGAGCTATACGAACAAGTAATGGTTTTGTATAATGAAATTGTTAGGCCCGCTCACAATCATCATTACGAGCTGTTTACTCTTGATGAAGCACATGTTGCTAATGATCACCTGTTTATCAAGGGTCAGGATTTTGGAACTCTAAATGATTTTAATGAGATGTTCTATAAAAGTGATGAGTTAATGTGATGTAAAAAGCAAGATTCAATCTGGTGAACGAGAGTTATAGCCTTTCTTATAATAGTCCGAATGCGATAAGATATGTGTTTATGGCTATAGCAGGCCAGTAGCATATTACGGTCTGTTCGGATTATTGTAAAAAGAGCTATAACCAGTATGTTAGCTAATTATATAAAAAACAGTTAACATAACTTGTGGTAAAGAGTAAGAGCGTCCTATTTATATTTTTTTTATTAAAATGTTATTTACTTATTAATTTAAAATATATAACAATATAGAAATGAAAAACAGCCCATTAGCAGTAGTATTCGATTGGGATAATACCTTAGTTGACACTCAAGATAACATTTTTAATGCTATTAAGCATACCATAAACTCAATGGGGTATAGTAATAAAGCTGCTGATAGAAATTCCCACGAGTCAAGAAAGAGCTATATGGTCAATTTATTTGGCGATCAGTGGAAAAAAGCGAACCAGATATATCAACAATACTTAGATAATGCGCTATTACAAAACATTGCTCTGAATCAAGGAGTAGAGAAAATGTTGCAGACACTGAAAAGCCACAATATTTATCTAGCAATAGTAAGTAATAAGAAAAATACTAATTTACGTAAAGAAGTTGCCTATTTTAAACTAGATTCCTACTTTGAAAGAGTGGTTGGGTCATGCGATACTGCAGAAGATAAACCATCTGTAACCCCATTGCTATTTGCATTAGAAGAGAGTACGTTGCCTATAAATAGAGAAAATGTGTTTTTCGTTGGTGATAGCATCACAGATGTTCTGTGTGCACAAAATGCCAATTGTTTACCTATTATATACGGTCAATCAATAAGCGGTTATGAAGATTTGTTATGTTTTCAACATTTTGATAAAATTACAGATTTTGTAATAAAGTATTTAGAAGATAGGTAATGACCGCTGTTACAGAGATTGCCAGTATAACAAGACGCTTTTGCGCGTATTTAATAGATGTAGCAATTTTATTAATTCCAACTTTATTAATTATACTGCTATTAGAGGATTCTCCGTTGATCTTACATCTATCATACATGTGCGTAAATTGTAGTTACTTCACATATTTTATATCTTCAAAGGCCCAAGCAACTCCCGGTCAACAGTTAATGAATATGTATACTATCAATTTAGATAATTCTAAAATAGACTTGAATTTAGCGTTTGACAGAAGCTCTTCCCAGTTTTTTCTTCCTTTGTTAAACAGTGTAGTAGTTGTCCTTACTGAATTTTTGCGAGATCAGGAAGTATTAGTGAATGTCTTGAGTGCATTGAAAGTAATTATAGTGCTACTCACTCTCTGCTGGTATCTAGTTGCTTGCTTCTCTAAGAAAAAACAGACATACCACGACATGCTATTTAATACGGTTGTTATCAAAGGAACTATTAAATGAGTTGCTATAACTATCGTTATCATATAAATTATGCTGATGAATTGAACTAAGGGAAGATTATGAATGAAGAGATAGTAAAACATTTGAACAAATTATTGACCAATGAGCTGACTTCTGTACGCCAGTATCTTTTGCATTTTGCGATTCTCAAAAACAATGGAATTAATAGACTTGCAGAAAAGGTAAAAAATGAGCTTAACGAAGAACTTGAACATGCAAACAAGTTGGCAGAAAGAATTTTGTTATTTAAAGGAGTCCCAAATTTTCAGGATACAAACGAAATATCAAAGTATGATGGAAAGTTTACAAAAGACACAATACGGAAAATCTTAGAAGCTAATTTGAAATTAGAGGGAAAAGGTATTAAGGATATCAAAGAAACGATTTCTATCGCTGAGAAAGAAAAGGATTTTGTTAGTGTAATGTTATTAGAAGAGATGTTAAAAAATGAAGAAGAGCACTTTCATTGGATTGAGAAACAGATCGATCTTATTGAACTAATGGGTGTTGAAAACTATTTAAGAACACAAATATAGAGTGTTAAAAAAGATAGTATTTATTTTAATTATACCTTGCTCACTTCTTTTTTTATTAGGGTTATGGCAAATATTCAGATTGAACTGGAAGAATAATATTATTAAAAGTATGAGTCTTCCAGTGGTTCATCTATTGCCCAATAACGACCTTGAAAAATTTAACTATAGGCATGTCAAGATTGATGGGATTCTAAGTGACATAGAACTATATGTTTTTGCAGGGCAACACGGCTATCACGTGCTGTCTCCTATGTTTCTCACCACTGGACGTTACATGTTGGTGAATAAAGGAATAGTCGGAGAAAAAAAGGAGAAAAAAGTAAAAATTGAAAAAGTAGTTGCAGATGGAATTTTATATTGCGATAGCAATAAAAGTAAAAATTGGTTTATCAAGAACGATACTGCTTCGAATACATGGTTTACCCTGAGTACAGAAGAAATTTCCAATGAGTTAGGTATTAAGCTAGAGAAGTGTGTATTGTGGCCGAACAATTTTGGCAGCAAAGTAGCTATACAGCCAACGAAGCACTTGGAATATGCAATCACTTGGTTTGCACTTTCCTTAATTTGGTTGATTATGTGCGTAATTTACTATAGGCAAAACCTCAATAAAGCTTGAAGCTTTCTGTACATAAAATTAGAGAAGTAGTTATTCATCTTTATCACTACCAAGGTCTTTTAACATACTGTAATTGCCTTTTCTGAATCTACTTTTTAAAGACGTAACTCCACTTTCGCTAATACCACTAAGGCTCAGTGCAGCTCCACCTAGCTGCAATCCTATCTCAGATGTTTCAGGAATAATTTTACTAGCTCCTAGATCTCTATAAACCTCCACATTACTCAGATCTGGTAAGCGTATTACAATATTTACATGCGGAAAATTTGCTGCAACTAAAGAAACAACTTTTTTTATAGTAATTTCATTCTTTATTGAAATAACGAGAGCTTGAGCTCTTTCTATTCCTACCGATTTTAAAATTTCACATCTTGTAACATCTCCAAGATATATAGGAAAACTATCACTTTTTCCTTCTTTGACTATTTTCGATTGAATATCTACAACAACGTAACTTAAATGCTCTGCCGTAAGCATTTTTGTTACCATATATCCCACTCTACCAAATCCAGCAACTATCACATGGTTATAAAGATCTTGTGTATCTGTTTCAACAGCTTCATCATCTAATATTGTTTTCTCAGTGCTAAATGAGTTTGCTATCCAATCTCCAAGCCCCGATAAAAGGGGAGTGAAAGCCATGGTTACTGTAGTTACCATCATAAGTACTTGAGCGATTTCACTTGGTAGCACATTTAGCTCATCTGCTAAGCGAAACAAAATAAACGCAAATTCACCGCCTTGTGAAAGCAGTAACCCAGCTTGTATAGCAGGTGCACTCTTAAACCCAAAAAATCTACACAATATATATATAATAGATGTTTTTAAAACGATAAGGATAATCGATAATAAAGTAATTAGTGGTAACTTATTGAGTAAAAGTTCGGTATTGATGGACATACCAACAGTCATGAAAAATAAGCCAAGAAACAAATCTTTAAATGGCAATACTGCGTGTTCTACTGAGTGTCTATATTCTGTTTCTGCAACTAACAATCCAGCAACAAATGCACCTAATGCTAACGATAAATGGAATTGCTCAGTAATAAATGCTGCTCCTAATACTATTAAAAGCGTTGTTGATATAAAGATCTCATTACTTTCCATTTTAGCAATAACCGAAAATAAAGGTCTAAGCAATAATCTACCAGTTATAAATATCAGCACTAATGCAATAGCTGCTTGCACCAATGAACCTGCCAATGAGCTTATCAGGCTGTGCTCAGAATTGCCAGTAAGTAAAGGTACCAATACTATTAATGGTACCACTGCAAAATCTTGCATTAATAGCACTGCTATCGACAATCTACCAACCTGACTTGCTTGAGAACCTTTTTCTTGCAGCACCTGCAACACTATTGCTGTTGAGGATAGCGCAAGCCCACCACCAATAACTGTTGCTATATTCGTATTCGCTCCGAAAGCAAGAGCGATGCACCATATTGCTACCATGGTAACTATAACTTGAAGAGAACCGAACCCAAATACATGAATACGCATAGCGATCAGGCGTTCAAATGTCAATTCAAGGCCTATAATGAATAATAGAAAAACTACACCAAATTCTGCAAGATTATCCATTGCTTCAGCTGAGTGTATCAGATTAAATCCGTGAGAACCAATAACTGCACCTGCAACGAAGTAACCAAGCACTGGACTAATATTCATTTTCCAAAATGCTATGACTATAAACACAGCAGCAGAAAGCAAAATTATAATATCAAACAAATGCTGAGAGCCACTGTGCATGATATTTAACCTGTAGAATTAGACCATTTAATTGAGCAGCCAATACTTGATTTTTGGTCAATTGGAGAATCAGCAGTTTCTGCAATAAATTTCATAGCTTGAAATAAGTCACTACTTCCTACTTCATAGCTTTGAACCTTTTCTTTTTTTGTGTCGTTAAAACGTCCACGATAGCAAAGGTTTAAATTGGAATTAAAGCCGAAAAAGTCAGGAGTGCAAACAGCCCCGTATTCTTTAGCTATTTTCTGTGTACTATCAATTAAATATGGAAATGTAAACTTATTTTCCTTGGCAAAATTAATCATATTTTCAAAGGAATCTTCTGGATATTCATTTACATCATTTGGCATTATTGCAATGGTGTTTACCTGATAATCTTTTTTCAATTGATCAACATCGCTTACCAGATTGCTAATAATTGACTGAACGTAAGGACAGTGATTGCATATAAACATTATAATAAGACCATTTTTTCCACAACAGTCACTTAATGCATAATATTTATTGTCTACTCCCAAAAGATTGAAATCTTTTGCAGTAAAACTAAAATCGACTTTAGGAGTATTCAGAGCAACCATAGACTATTATTATACCATATGCAATTTACGGTCTTATTACTTAAATGTCAAACGGTTTCTATGTATACTGTTTGCATATTCTTTTTTAGTATTATAATTATAAAACTTATGTTCATAACTTTCGAAGGAATAGACGGCTCTGGTAAAACAACACAATCTAAGCTACTTGCAAATCATTTTAAGCAAATTCACGGCGAAAATAATGTGGTATTGACTCGAGAACCAGGTGGTACTGATTTTGCAGAAAAGATAAGAGGAGTGTTGTTAACAAATAATATTGATCCTATTTCTGAACTCTTGCTACTTATCTCGATGAGGCACGAACATATGAAAAAATTAATATTACCAGCTCTTGCAGAAGGAAAAATAGTGATTTGTGATCGGTTTATTGATTCAACTATTGCATATCAAGGATATGGGTTTGGAGTTGACTTAGGGCTAATAAGGGACTTACATAAGCTAGTGGAAATTAAATATCCAGATATTACATTCATTCTAGATATTGATGTTAAAGTTGGGTTAAATAGAGCAAAAGACAAGAATAAATATGAAGAAATGGATGTTAATTTTTACAATAAGGTCAGAAAAGGATTTCAGGAAATAGCCATAAAAGAGCCCGTTAGGTGCAGTGTTATCACTGGAATTGAAACAAAAAATGATAATCACGTACACAATGAAATTATTGATAAAATCACCTAGCTTGTGATAGAAAATTATCAATTTCAGGTAACATTATTTCATATGAATAACTTTTTGTTTGAGTAGCTAAAAAACCTGTATTTTGTCTTGATCTTCTTCACTTATCATCTTATATGCCCTTGCGAGGTTCATTAATTCACTTCTATTTTTTTTATTGCTTACTTCAGTAATAGTAAAAAATTGATCAAAATGGTCTAAGAGGTCTTTATTTTTTATTGAAGACACAATATCGTCAATTTCTTTCACATATAATGCAAGTTTGTGTGCTTTACTACGATCTTCAAAACAAAGATTAACAAGCACGTTACGAAACCTATCTTTCGTAGTATAGCCTTTCTTATAATAGTCCGAATGCGATAAGATATGTGTTTATGGCTATAGCAGGCCAGTAGCATATTACGGTCTGTTCGGATTATTGTAAAAAGAGCTATACTTCTCACTTCTGCTAATAAGGACTTAATATTTTCTTGGCAATGCACTCTCTTTAGGGATTCAGCCGGTTCAACCATACCAAGAACATTCTTTACCAAAGATTTTTCTTCACAACTAAATATGAACATGTAATAACCCATCGATAAAGTGAAGAGCAAGAACATAGCCGGAAGTAAAAACGGAGCTAATACATTTTGTGACGCAGGGAAAATAAACCAGGTATAGCTCTTTTTACAATAATCCGAACAGACCGTAATATGCTACTGGCCTGCTATAGCCATAAACACATATCTTATCGCATTCGGACTATTATAAGAAAGGCTATAACAGTTGCTATTGACACAGTTACAAATAATCCTGATAAACATAATTGTGCTTTTCTTCTATAATTCTGATCAATAACTGTACTTACACCAATAGAAGCTATATCAATCATTACTCACACCTCATTAAACATTAATACCAACTGAATGATAGCATTATTGTGATGAAAATGCAATATTATGAATATTTTAATACAATTTATATTGACAGTTACAATTCTGAATGTTTTATTGCAGCGTTAGCTGATTAGCATTTTTAAGATGAGGTCAACTCTCATAGAGAGAGGATTTTTTTATTTTCTCATTCTTCTCATTTTCCTCTCTAACAATTTTTTTTCCATTTAATATGTCCTTTATTTCATCTCCTGTTAAAGTTTCAAACTCCAGTAGATTTTCGGCAATGAGATCTAAGCCTTTCTTATGCTTGGTCAAAATGTCTTTTGCTTTTTCATAGCAAGAAGATACAACTTTCTTCACTTCTTCATCTATAAGTTTTAACGTATCTTCAGAAATTATCTCAGAACCATGTATGGTTTGTTCGCGATTGTGATAGATCGGGCCTATTTTGTCACTCATTCCCCATTTTGTTACCATAGCGCGTGATAAATCAGATGCTTGTTTTATATCCGAAGATGCACCGCTTGTGACTTTATCGTAGCCAAAAATTAGCTCTTCTGCCACTCTTCCACCCATTGCAACAGTTATATCTGCTAGCATCTTTTCTCTTGTGAGGGACACTCTATCTGTTTCTGGTAGTCTCATAACTAAACCGAGTGCCCTACCGCGTGGAATAATTGTTGCCTTGTGTATAGGATCAGAAGCAGGCATATTAACAGCAATCATCGCATGACCAGCTTCATGGTATGCAGTCAGTCTCTTTTCCTCTTCTGTCATAATGAGAGATCGCCTTTCTACGCCCATCATCACTTTATCACGTGCATATTCGAAATCGTCCATGGTAACAATCTTCTTGTTTCTTCTTGCAGCAATAAGTGCAGATTCATTCACCAAATTTGCTAGATCAGCCCCTGAAAAACCTGGTGTTCCTCTTGCAACTGTTTTCACGTTTACATCTGGTGCTATTGATATTTTCTTTATATGAGTATTTAATATCTTTTCACGCCCATTTATATCGGGTAAAGAAATAGTAATCTGTCGGTCAAAACGACCAGGTCTAAGCAGTGCTGGATCTAAGACATCCGGACGGTTAGTCGCAGCAATTATTATTACACCTTCATTAGACTCAAAGCCATCCATCTCAACTAATAACTGATTTAATGTTTGTTCTCTTTCATCATTGCCGCCACCAAGACCAATGCCACGATGTCTACCCACCGCATCTATTTCATCTATAAAAATTATACAAGGAGCATTTTTCTTGCCTTGATCAAACATATCACGAACACGACTTGCACCAACACCCACAAACATTTCAACAAAATCAGATCCAGAAATACTAAAGAATGGCACATTAGCTTCTCCTGCAATTGCACGAGCAAGTAAAGTTTTACCAGTTCCAGGAGAGCCAATCAAAAGGCACCCTTTTGGTATTTTTCCACCTAATATTTGAAATTTTTGCCTTTGTTTAAGAAAATCAACGATCTCTACTAGCTCTTCTTTTGCTTCATCAATTCCGGCAACATCATCAAATGTTACTTTTTTTCCACTAGTCATGAGTCTAGCCCTTGACTTGCCAAAGCTTATAGTTCTGTTGCCCCCCGCTTGTGTTTGTTTAAGAAAGAATAGCAAGAAGCCAATAAAGATAAATGTTGGGACCCATGAGATAAGTAATCCACCAATTACCTTCATGGCAGAATCTCCAGTTGAAAAGGAGAATCTCACTTTTCTATCATGTAAATTTTTTATTAGGTCGCTATATATGACACCGCTTGAATTGAAACTTGAACCGTCCCTGAACTTGCCTTCAATGCTCTGGTTTTTTATGACAATATTTTCTACATCATTGTCTTCTAGTCTAGTTAAAAATTCCGAAAAAGGTATAATTGTTTTACTTTTACCTACATTTCCGCTGAACTGAATATAAGCAACTGAAATAAGAACAATAATTACTAACCAGATCAATAAGCCTTCTAAAAATTTTTTCATTTCTATTTCTAACTAAATACTAATCAAGCTTACCAAATTTTGTTTTATCGTGCTATTAATAATGCATTGAACCTTATCGTCATTGGTATTTTTTCCGTTATAATTTACATCAGGATAAGCAAGCACCTTTCCATCTTTTAGCACTACAGGCAAAGAATAGAAAACTTCAGGGCAGCAGTTGTAATCCTTTAGAAATTCAGGAACTTTTTGTGTTTTTTTTAATGGAGCGATGATAACTGAACACTCTTGATTTCCGAGTATTGTGCAGCTAAATCTGTTATCCCATTGAGTAGGTTCATTTAAAGGTAGGTTTAAGGTAATTTCTTGTATCTTTGACGATTCTCTAATTATCAAGATATTTTCTCCATGTTTTCTTATTTTACACCCAGAAAGTGTACAGTTAACATTACTATCCTTTTGCAATATTTTATTAAATATTACGATAAGGCTGTTGTACCTTGGTTTATAATGTTTACTGGCAATTGCCATTATGGAGTAAAGAAGAAGCCTCAAGGCTATTTCCTCTGGCAATTGATAAAACTCACTTAGTTTAATTTCAATATAACCAAGATCATGCACATTAACGCAGTCATTAAACGCAAGGCGTGTGTAGTGCATCAACGCTTTTGCAGCTCTTTTCATATGAAGGGCTGTGAGGCATATTCGCTCTGTTAAAATCTCTCGATTATCACTTGCTTTAAGTAAGTTACGGTATAAAGTTCGCCTGTATTTTAAGTCATAGTTGCTTCTATCTTCGATCCATTTTAACCGATGAAGCTTAGCGTACTTTTCTATTTCACTACGACTAAAATTTAACAATGGCCTAAATATATAAATACCATTTAGGAAAGACTTGTAGTCCATTGATGATAATCCATCTACGCCACTACCTCGCTCTAATCTTAACAAGAACGTTTCTGCTTGATCATCTTTGTGATGAGCAACAAGTAAATATTTAACATTATTATTTTTACACCACTCTGCTAGTAACTTATACCGTGCTTTTCGTGCCTGTAACTGAATATTGCCTTTAATATTTTGCTTCTCCCAATTTAATATGAACGATTCCTTTGCTCCAAGTTCCTTTGCATAACTTACAACAAAATCAGCTTCTTTTTGAGACTCTGGACGTAACCCATGATTTACTGTTAATGCTGTAGGAAGTGAAAGCTTGTTTTTTTTTGCCCAGTTAGTCATTAAGTGCAGTAAGACTATACTATCTACACCACCTGATACTGCAACTGCAACTTGATTGTTATAGAAAGCAAAACTATTAACCACATTTTGAAATAATAACTCTAATTCCATTATGTCTCTTGATGGCCAGACAGGTCAGATCTCTTACGTCATACCGCGACTTATGTGTGGTACATATAGATCACGCTAACAAGCGACGAAACATGACAAGTCTGTCCTTTTTTGTCTACCACAGTGCCCTTTCTTTATGTCATCCCAGCGTTTGACACCGGGATCCAGGTTTTAATGCAAGAAACTATTTCTTTATTCCAGAAAATGAAAATTCCACTCTACGATTTTTAGCATGCTCTTTTTCATATTTAGAATTTCTAGAATCATCTTTTACATTAACCAAAGGCTCAGTTTCACCTTTAGAAGCAGTTTTTATTCTGTTTTCTATGTAGGGTGTACAACTAACCATAAATTTTTTAGCTGCATCTGCCCTTCTAGCGCCTAGCGCAAGATTATATTCATGAGAACCACGGTTGTCAGTGTGACCAGTTAAAGTAACCTTCGCGTTAGGGTTATCTTGTAACACCTCCATTACGTCAAGTAATGCATCTGCACTTACTTCAGCAATACTAGATTCATCATAACCAAAGAAAACTCTTTTATCACCTATCTGCTTAACAACAGAATTTATTTTATTTGTTGTATTTGCTCCTTTTTTTGGGCAAGAACTCACACCAGTAAGTAATAAACAAAAACAGCACATTATAACCAGTCTACTCCACATTACTAAACCTCCATAAATTTTAAATAGTGCGTAACTTTAATTTCAGTAGCTAATATCTCTCCATATTGTAATATAGTCAAGAGAAATAAAATACTAAATACTTTTTCTACAACCTTACAATTAATTTTCCTATAATATGCTGGACTCTGAGTAGAAAAATCCAATAAAAGAATAAAAAGTACAATTTTTTATTGTACTTTAAGCAAATATACTTTTAACTTTATTATTAATCTATTACGGTATTAAACAGATGTTTTCTAAAATAATGAACAAATATGCAATCTTATAAGTTTTTAGAGGAAGTATTATATAGGGTAAAGAATATCGAAAATACGCTAAAAGTACTAAACCAAAGCCAATTGAATATAGAGGACAAAGTTGAACAAATGAGTCTTCTAGAAGAAATCAGACATGAAATTATCTCTCATGACGCAATAAAGGAATCATTAGCAGATGCTCTTGGTAACAAAAAAAGTGCAAATACTCAGCAGCTAAAGTTAATAGAGAGAATACATAAAGGCAACAGTGCTGTTCCTATTGATTTAGTAAAGTCTTTATCCAAAGCTAAGGTTGAATGCCAAAATTTATGGAAGCTATCTCATTCTGAAACCAGTAACTTAGAAAAACTAAAAGAACGTTTTACTGATTTAATCACACTCATTCGCGAAGTAGCTTCTATAAAATCGCAGCAATTAAAATGCCCAAAATACGACTCACTTCTTGCTGACTATGACTCTGATATCACAGAAAAGAATATAAGGGAAGTATTCCCCAAGGTAGGCAAATTTTTTAGCGAAAATGTAGATAAAATAATTGAAAAGCAGAAAAAGGATAAGGATAAGGTTACTAATATACAAAAAGTTGCTACTCAGAAACAGATTGAACTTGGCTCATTATGTTTACAGCAAATGGGTATTGCACTAAATGAGATTCGTACTTCTTATTACTACCCTATAGATTATGATGAATCTGATTTTTGTTATGGTTTATTTTCACTTTTACGGCATAGTGGTTATGCAATTTATCAAAAATGTTTAGCGCAAAATTCTATAAGTAGTCCAATTACGAGACATGTTATGTATGAAACTCAAGGGTTATTCATGGAAAGGATGATTGGAACATCCAGAGAATTTATTGAGTTTATTCAACCACACATAAAAGAGAAATTTGCTATAAAAGGCAAAACTAACGAGAAAGTTAGCAGTGTTGAAAATTTGTACTTGATTTTCAATGAAATAAACCTTTCTTCTTTTTTAAAAAATGCAGATGAATTTAGTCTGTTAGCTCATATTATGTTGAGAACTAGGTTAGAACAAGATATAATAAATGGTACATTGGAAGTCAAAGACCTGCATGATGCGTGGCTGGAAGGTATGAAGCACTATAAAATTCCAGTAAAAGCTGAAAATGAGCTAAACACTTATTTTCAAGATGAATATTGGGCAAGCGGTGTTATGGGCTACTTTCCTATAAAAATTATTGCTTTAATTGCTGCTGTGCAGATTTTCTCTTGCGTTAAAAAGAATCATTACGAATCATTAAGTGCTATAATAAAAGGAGATTTTAGTTTACTTATCAGTTGGTTATCTCAAAATATATACAGTGCAAAGTGTGGCCTGGAACTGCTAAAAAAAGTAACAGGTAAGGGTTTAGACGTTGAGTGTGTTACTTACTACTTATCTGAAAAGTATAATTTGTCTTAATAAATGGTTTTCTTGAGTTATGTATGAATTTTGTTCGAAAATTAACCGGAAAGTTTTATAGCCTTTTCACTTTCAAAGGTTTATTCGCTAGCGATATTGCTATAGATCTTGGCACTGCAAACACTTTAGTTTATCAGAAAAATCAGGGAATAGTGCTTGATGAGCCTTCAGTTGTAGCAAGAATAAAAGAAAAAGGAAGTTACGTTCCTTATGCTTTTGGTAAAAAAGCTAAAATGATGCTTGGGAAAACGCCTGGAGAAATAGAGGCGATAAGGCCCTTAAAGGATGGAGTTATTGCTGATTTTAAAAGTGCGGAAGAAATGCTAAAATATTTCATACGCAGTGCAAACACAAAATTCACTGTTAATAAACCTAATATTATCATATGCGTTCCATCTGGATCCACGCCAGTTGAAAGGCGTGCTATACAAGATGCAGCAGAAAGTGCTGGTGCAAATGAAGTATTTTTAATTGAAGAACCAATGGCTGCAGCAATCGGAGCTGGGCTCCCGGTTACTGAACCTGAGGGTTCTATGATTGTTGATATAGGAGGCGGTACAACTGAAGTTGCAATTATTTCTTTAGGTGGAATTGTTTATTCACGTTCTGCCAGAGTAGGTGGCGATATTATGGATGAAGCAATAAAATCATATATTCGTGAAAATCATAAGTTATTAATCGGTGAAACAACCGCTGAGAAAATTAAGAAAAGCATAGGTTCAGCCAGTCTGCCAGGTGAAAATAACAAAGAGGGAATGATAATTAAGGGCAGGGATTTAGTGAGTGGCATGCCAAAAGAAATGCTTTTATCAGAATACCAAGTTGCAGAGAGTTTAATAGAGCCTGTACATCAGATAATTTCTGCTATTAAGACTGCGCTGGAGAGCACTCCACCTGAACTTTCTTCTGATATAGTCGATAGAGGAATAGTTTTATCCGGTGGTGGTGGATTATTACGTAATCTAGGTAAAGTTATCAGTGAAACAACAAAATTACCGGTTCGTGTTGCAGATGACCCACTTTGTTGTGTTGCCTTAGGTAGTGGAAAAGTGCTTGAAAACATGGATTATTTTGGCCATGTTTTATTCAAGCAAGATTAAATTATTTTTGAAGGTAGTTTATCGAATTGTTTTGATGGAATTATGTAATATAAATGAGATCCCAGTGTCATGCACCAAGTAATTTGAAGGCAACTTCTAGCAGAAAAGGGTGTCATCCGAGTAGCTAACACTGGGATCCAGGAAACTTGATTACAAATAAATATGCTGTTTTAATGAATTTGTGTAATAGAAGCTAGATTCCAGTGTCAGCTACTTTCATGACATCATCTACTATGTAAATTGCCCCCAAATCAAAACGTTTGCACAGTTGTATGTTGGAATGACACAAGATTTGCGTTTATAAATTAAGGCGATTATGCTAAAAGAATTTGAAATTGAACCTCTGCTAAAAGATAAAGCTCCGCACCAGACCAAGGCTATTGTTGCAATGTCCGGTGGAGTTGATAGCTCGGTTGCTGCAGCACTGCTACATAACCTTGGGTACCAGGTGATAGGTGTAACTCTTCAGCTATATGGCACTGATGGCAATGCTAACGCAAGAAAGGGTGCATGCTGCGCTGGACAGGATATTTATGACGCTAAGCGTGTAGCTGAAAGTGTTGGCTTTCCTCACTATATTTTAAACTACGAGGAAATATTCAAAAAGGAAGTAATAGAGGATTTTGCGAGTACCTATATGCGTGGGGAAACTCCCATACCATGCGTGAGATGTAACCAAACGGTAAAATTTCGTGATCTATTGCAAGTTACAAAAAATCTTGGTGCGGATGTGCTCGTAACAGGACATTACGTGAGAAGGTTAGAAAAAAATGGTGAGGTAAAGTTGTGTAGAAGCATTGATAAGAGTAAAGATCAAAGCTATTTTCTGTTTGCTACAACAAAGGAGCAGTTAAAGCTTTTGCGATTTCCACTAGGTGGGTTCTATAAAAGTGATATAAGAAAATTAGCAGAATATTTCAGCTTACAAATTTCTGAAAAGCCAGACAGTCAAGATATATGCTTTGTTTCCGAAAGCTATAGTAAAACAATAGCTAAATTAGCTCCACAATCCGTACAGAAAGGCAGAATTGTGGATGTGAATGGAAAAGTGCTAGGTGAGCACAGTGGCATAGTAAATTTTACAGTGGGGCAAAGAAAGGGCTTGGGTATCGCACACAATGAACCTCTTTATGTGATAAAAATTAATACAGAAAATAATGAGGTTATAGTAGGTCCGATCAACGTATTAATGCAAAAAAAAATATTGATCAAGGAGTTAAATTGGTTAGAACAACCAAAGGAAGGTATGGAAGTAACTGTGAAGCTGAGATCATCACATGCGGGAAGTTTAGCAACAATACATTCAATTGACGAAAAAAATAAAGCCTGTGTCATTTTAAACGACGATTACTTTGGCATCAGTCCAGGTCAAGCCTGTGTAGCGTATAAAGATGAGCAAGTAATTGGCGGTGGATGGATATGCTCTTAACTAAAAGCTTTAATGCAGAGTGTAAACATACAATAGACTTCTTGCATAACCATATAACATTGGGAATAGAAACAAAAAAACCTGCTTGACAAACTCCGCCAGCCCCCTTATCATGAAACTGGAGCTATTTATTTATCTTCTCTGTACAGATTAAATGATAAAAAAACTCACGTGTCTGGCGTCTCATGTTTAATTTTTTGCACTATGTGCACTCTATGTCTTTATCAAATTTCTGGGTTTTTACCTACACAAGCTGGAATACGCTTATAAAGCATTTAAAACATTAAAAAACGCCAACTTAAAAAATGGATAGTGAATAACTAGCTACCCTAGGGTTTCTTTTGCCTTTTTTTCTGTTTAGTAAATTTCTTAACGTTTATAATTTAGATTAGTTGCGGCTTAAAAGCAGCTAAATCGCGGTTATTAAGTGTTTA
>NZ_JAPQLF010000116.1:0-8711 GCF_028982105.1 Wolbachia endosymbiont of Drosophila bicornuta
TATGTGCTTATGCCTATGGTAGAGCAGTAGCATATTATGATCTGTTCGGATTATTGTAAAAAGAGCTATAGCACCAGGTCAACAACGAATTGACAATTTTATAGAGATGATAGCAGGAAACGAAAGGCAAGATGTAAGAGATAGAATGTACGAAGAAATTTTGCCATACATAACTCGAATCTATCGTCGTTACGCAGACAGACTAGAAAGTGATATTAGAAATCGCAATCAAGAATTTGAGGGTCACGGATTTTTATTAGGGTTTTTAGCAAATTTTAGTCATCTCCACACGATAGATATTGACCCTGACTTGTCTACTGAAAATTCATGTGTTGTTTTCCTTGTACATCGTCAAGAAGAGAGAGAAAACATTCCTATCGTTATTAATGTTATTGGATGGAGGACGCCTTCTGGTGCTGCATTAAATCGCGCTAGAGGTAATGCTAAGAGATTACGTACTTCTTCATTTATACCTGTTCATACTGAATCAGGATATGCTGTTTGTGTTGGATTAAATTTTAATTTAAATCTAGATCCTTTTAGTGTTGATACAGTAGAACTTCAACAGGATAGATTTCCTTTAGTAGAAAAATTATTTGAGCGTGTACGAAATAGACAAGACAGACAAATTCAAGAGGAAACTAGAAATTTTTTACTACATCATCTTCCACGCGAAATACCAATAGATGAAGGTAATCGCGATAGGAGATTTGATTATATGACTGGTTTTGCTTTTGGGAGTAGTGCTTTTGATATACACCCTGTACGACTAGAAGAAGATGATGAAGCATATGTAACAAAATACATATTTAGATACAATAATCAGAATTTAAGAAGAAGCGTTTTAACTATGGTCTTGCATGCTCAAGATTCTGATGTAGTTATACTTCATATTAGAGCCAGCAATGATATACAACTAGAGGCAATCCGTTTACCACAAGATAATATTGCTGCTGTGGGTGTAGTGACATACACACTTAATGATCGATCTGGAATAAATTCTAATGCAGTTAGATTTAATACACCGGAAGATTACCTGCTGGGGAATAGAGGTGATTTGCTTGGTGATCAGCTTGTAGAAATTCCCAATGCTGAAAATGTACATGGTATTTTAGAGGGAGTTATGAATGATGACTGGCAAGATGGTGCTCAGCACGGAGAACTATTGACGGCTATTTCCAGAGTATTAATGCCAGAAGATATGAATGGTAATGCAATAATAGATGTAGATAGCGAGGACAAGTTTCGGTCTATATTGCATGGTGTATTTTATGTTTATGACAGTCCTGATAAAGTACTTTCTAGGTACAAGATAAGTCAAACATATGGTCCTGAAAGGATAAGAGAAGGAGTGGTGGAAGAAGTACGCACGAGAGTTACGGAACAGAGATTAGATCTTCTGTCATTAAGACGACCTACAGGGAATGATTCAGATACTCACCCAATTGGGTATGTGTTAGGATTTGCTGGTAGTGAACAAGAAGTACAACAAGAGCAAGAAGAAGCTGAACAGCGAATAAATGAACTTATGGAAAAGGAAAGAGGGTATTTGCCTGTTACTTCTGGAAATGAGGTGGTTTTCTGTCCTGTTGTACTTAATGTAGCTGCACAGAGAGCGGAAGAACTTATAACTATTCCAGAAAATCTTTATATACATGAAATTAATCGTCATTATGGACCAAGAAGAGCTGCTCGTAATCAAGAACAAGTATTACAACTAATAAATGCGTATATTCAAAATAATCCAAATGGTAATTTTGATCAGCTAGAAAATGTACATGATATACTTACATTAGATTTTGCAACAGATAATCTTAATTATCATTATTGGCTTCAACACCGTGATGTATTTGATGCTGCAAGAAGGTATGGCTTTAATGTTGAAAATGATCAATTGTTTGCAATAACTTCAGAAGCACAGATAACAGAGCCAGAGCGACGTGATGATGATGGGCAAGTAGTACGTCAAGAGTATCAATGGGTACGTGAAAATCTGCAAAGGCTTCGTGGTGGAGAAAATGGTGAAAGAAGGATATTAACTTTAATTGTTAATTTAGGTAACGTTCATTGGGTTACATTAACTATTGTTTACCAAAATGAGAATTATTATTGTTATTATGCTAACTCAACTGGTGGCGGTATTCCAAATGATGTTAGACTAGCTTTAGAAGATAGTGGTATTAATAATGCTAATATCCATAACATTCTTGCTGATCAGCAAGGTAATTTGTCAGTACAACAAAGAGACAATCACAATTGTGGCTTGTGGGCTTTGGAGAATGCCAGAGATATCAATCAAGTTTTACAAGGAAATAATAACCTTGGAGAAAGGGGTCTAGGTATGTTGGATGAGATGCGTCGCCGTCTTACGTTAAATGTTCCAGGCTTGAATAATCAGGATAATCAAAATCATCCTAGAAATGAACAGTACTTTCAAGATCTGAGAAGAGAAATCTCAAGAGAATTTCGAAACACTGGTACTAATGCTGGACAAAGTCGTGACAATGATCCATTGATTAGAGGCACTATACGACTTCAAAATCAAAATGGAATACGTGAACTACTATTAGAGTACTTAGAATTAACATTATCTCATGTACAGTCATTACATTTTGATAAAGAGCAACAAGTAGCGCTTTTGCAGTTTGTATCTAGCAGCTTTCCAAATGCATCTATTGAATTAGCGAAACAAGGCCTTTATTTGCCTTCTTTTGAAAAGCGAGGAGTTAATGTTAATGGTAAATGCGTAGCAACTACGCGTGGTTTATCTCAAGCTTTATCTTTACACGAAAACAAATCACTTTTAAATAATCTAAAAACTTCATCTGAAATTTATGAGCGTATAGCTCAAGGTAAGCAGATATCGAAAAGGGAAGAAAAAGAGGCTTTTACTTTTAGTAAGTTGCTTAGTATAGCTCTTTTTACAATAATCCGAACAGATCATAATATGCTACTGCTCTACCATAGCCATAAGCACATATCTTATCCTATTCGGACTATTGCGAGAAGTGCTATATTTTCAGTATTGGCGTTTTTTAAGTCTTAAACACTGCAATTTAGCTGCTTTTAAATGCAACTCACCTTAGTTTAAATGTTTAAGAAATTTACTAAGCAGAAAAAAAGGCAAAAGAAACCCCGTGTTAGCTAGTTGTCACTCTCTAATCCTGCAAATTGGCGCACTATACTGTCTTAAACGACTTATAAGCGCGCTTCAGCTTATATAGGTAAAAACCTAGAAATGTTGTGAAGACATAAGGTGCACATAGCGCACAAAATCAAAAACAAGACGCCAACTACGTTGTTTTCTTGCTGTTTAATCTGCACAGATGAAGATAACTGAGTACCTTCAATGCCATGATAAGAGGACTGGCGGAGTTTGTCAAGCAAGTTTTTCGTTTCTGCGGGCTACTACCTTTTCTTGGTGGACTATAACAGCTGCAGAACCTAAATTGCTTCATACTACACCTTTCCCCTGAAACTAAAATCTATATACTTAACTTTAGAAACTTTAAAATAAGATGCGATCTAATATTAGGCAGTTATTTTACTATATAAAGCCTAATCTATCCTATTTTGTCATAGCTTTTATTGCAGTTTTATTTTCAGCCTTAACGATCCTCCTCTTTGGCAGAGGCTTAAGCAATATAATTGATTCTGGCACAGAGCACGATTTTACTACCAAACTATTAGTTGCAATACTTATAGTTTTAGCCATTTCTCTCACTGCATTTACTCGGCTATATTTCATTGGCATTGGCAGCGAGAAAGTTATCGCAAGAATCAGATATGACTTATATAGCAGTATCACTAACTTGCAACCAAGTTTCTTTGAGAACACAGGCGTACAAGATGTTATCTCAGCGTTAATTACTGATACCTCTGTGCTGCAATCAATAATAAACAGCAGCTTACTAACCATATTACGAAATTTTGTGATTCTGATTGGCAGTGTTGCTATGTTATTATATACAAATATACAACTAACTGCGTATGCAGCCGCAATAATACCTATGCTACTCATTATCATGACCTCACTTGGAAAAAAAGTGCGTAGCTATGCACGCTTTGCTCAGGATAAATTAAGTGAGCTTGCGTCATTTAGTGAGGAAAATTTTAGATCTATAGTGACTATCAAATCGTTTGTACTCGAGGAAAACGAAAAAATCCGTTTTAAGGAACATTTAAACTCAGTATCAAAATCATACGTAAAATTAGTACTCTTGCGTGCTATTTTAGTAACTCTAGTTATCACGTGTGTGATAGGTTCACTAGTTGTTTTGCTCTTTTTTGGTATTAAAGAAGTCTTAAGCAATAATATAACTATTGGAGAACTCTCCTCATTTGTGTTTTATTCAGCGCTTGCGGCAGGAGCTATAAATAATTTGAGCGATAATATCAGTGATTTACAACGATGTCTTGGAATAGTAGAGCGTTTATTTGAATTTAAAAATATGAAAAGCTCTATAGCAGATCCCGATGATCCTATAAAAATTTGTAGTGTTCAAAAGGGAATTTCGTTTAATGGTGTAACATTTTTTTATGCTGATAAGCCAGCATTAGATAACGTATCATTTTCTATAGAGGCAGGTCAAGCAGTATCAATTGTTGGACCATCTGGCAGTGGTAAAAGCACCATTTTAAAGCTTCTGCTGCGTTTTCATGATCCAAACAAAGGTAGCATTACTATCGATGGGCACAACATTAAGTCAATTGCGCTAAATGACCTCAGATCGTTGTTTGGCTTAGTGCCACAAGATCAAATGATATTCTCTTGCTCAATAATGGAAAATATACTATATGGCAAACCAGGTGCCGAATATGAGGAAGTAAAGCAAGCAGCCATCAGCGCTTATGCAATGGAATTTATTGATAAGCTGCCTGATAAATTTGATACATTTGTAGGAAAAAGAGGATTAAAACTTTCTGAAGGACAAAAACAACGTATTGTAATAGCAAGGGCCATACTCAACAATCCTCAGGTTTTAATACTGGATGAAGCAACCTCTGCCCTTGATTACAAAAGTGAGAACCTCGTGCAAAAAGCATTGAGCAAGTTAATGCAAAACAGAACAACAATCGTAATTACACACAGGCTATCAACCGCACTCAAGACTGACAAGATTATAGTAATTAATCATGGAAAAGTAGAAGAAGTAGGAACTCATGACTCTCTAATGAGTAAAGACGGGCTGTATGCAAAACTGGCGAAGATACAGTGGAATTGAAAGAAAATTTAAATCATACCGTTAGTTGATATGCTAGATTTATAATTAAAATTATTAAATTTTTAATTTTATTATTTTATAATGGTTCCATAGTTATCCGGAAATTTCGTGATCTGTAGTTTCTTTCATTCACGTTATATTCATAGCTTGTTCTATCTTAATGTAATTCCAATTTTGACTGTATAGGAGGTCTCTATGTTAAAACATAACTATAGTGATAAAATCAATAATCGCTATTCATATACTAACAAATTTTCTTATAGTGATGAGGGTGTAGATGAGACGATCAAGGATAAAATCACAACTGAAGATCAGGTAGTAACTGATGATGTTGAAGAGCCTGATGCTGGTAATGATGGTTACAGTGAAGGTATGGCTTTCTCTTACCATGGTTACGGCAACGACTTAATATAAACTCTGATCCAGGAAGATAAAATAGTTAAGATAAACCTTCAACTAGCCCCACTTATTCGCTATATTGTTGGAGGTTTTCATAGTTTTTCTAGTTGATGAACATTTTCAAAAGGGCTTCTTCCTTAATTTTGAGTAAATTAAACGAGTTGAAGCAAAGGTGTATTATAAATACAGATACAACAAACTTTATCGTAGAACCCCCAAGTAACAGAGCACATGGAGACATTTACACAAACGTTGCTATGGTGCTCGCAAAGCATGAAAAGAAGAATCCCATTGAAATTGCAGAGGTTTTAGCCAAAGAATTTGAACTTTTTGATGAAGTTGCAAAAGTGGAAATAGCGGGCCCTGGTTTCATCAACATACACTTAAAAATAAAAGTATGGCATGGGATTTTAAAACAAATAAATGAGCTAAAAACAGAGTTTGGCACCCTAGATATAGGGAACAATCAGGCCATTAATGTTGAATTTGTATCTGCAAATCCAACTGGTCCACTGCATATTGGTCATGCAAGAGGGGCAGTATTTGGTGACGTTCTGGCAAATTTATTGAAAAAAGTTGGTTATAAAGTTACTAAGGAATACTATATTAATGATGCTGGAGCGCAGATAGATACGCTAATTCGGTCAGTATATTTGCGGTATAAGGAAGCTCTGGGAGAAAAAATCAGCATCGAAAAAGGTTTATACCCAGGTGAATATTTAAAACCAATAGGGACTGGGCTGGCCAAAAAATATGGCGCAGAGCTTCTAGAAAAGCAAGATAATCAAGTGATTAGAGACTATACTTTAAGTTCTATCTTAGAAATCATAAAGGAAGACATGAACTTACTTGGAGTAAATCATGATGTTTTTACTTCAGAGTATGAGCTACAAAAAAGTGGCAAAATTGAAGAGAGTATAAATATATTGTCTGACAAGGGTCTAGTGTATGAAGGGTACCTGGAGAAACCAAAAGGCAAAGAAAGCGAAAATTGGACTTCCAGAAAAGAGATGCTATTTCGCTCTACAAAATTTGGTGATGACGTTGACCGTGCATTGAAGAAAGAGGACGGCAGTTGGACTTATTTTGCCTCGGATATCGCTTACCATTTTGATAAGATATCGCGTGGTTTTAACAATATGATCGTAGAGCTTGGTAGTGACCACGGCGGTTATGTCAAAAGACTCAAAGCAGTCGTCTCTGCGCTCAGTGATGATCAAGCAAAAATAGAGGTAAAACTGCATAATATTGTGAATTTTTTCGAGAACGGCAAACCTGTTAAGATGTCCAAAAGATCAGGAAACTTCCTAACAGCAAGAGATGTAGTGGAAGAAGTTGGCAGGGACATAACTCGTTTTATAATGCTAACACGCAAGAATGATATGGTCTTGGACTTTGATTTTGCTAAAGTTAAAGAACAGTCAAAAGACAACCCTATTTTTTACGTGCAATATGCGCATGCTCGTGCTCATTCGTTAATGCGTAATGCTCCAAAAGAGCTCCCAACAGCAGATCCTTCACTTTTAAGGACAGGTGGAGAGCTCTTCCTCATAAAAACCTTAGCAAAGTGGCCAGATGTGGTAGAAATTGCAGCAAGGCTTTGTGAGCCACACAGAATTACTTTCTACTTACTTGAAGTTGCAGAAGCGTTTCACGTTTTATGGGGGTATGGCAAGAGTGATTTAAACATGCGTTTCATACTGGAAGACAACTTAAACCTCACCGCTGCAAGAATGTTTCTCGTGCAGGCCTTAGCACACGTCATCGCTTCTGGACTTTCTATCTTCAATATAGAGCCTTTGGAAGAGATGAGTTGATTTTTTTATGCAAGATTGTTTTTTCAACGAATAGAGAAGTTGACAAAATTAAGTAAAAATGTTATAGTTTATAGCAGTGTTTTCTGGTTAATATATGGCTCACAGTCAAAAAAAGCTCAATGTTAATGTAAGTTTTGACAGTAAATTGGCTCAGTATCTTACAGAAATGGCAGAGACTCAAAATAAAACTATTCCTGAAGTTTTAGTAGATTTAGTGGAAGAAGAGTTCAAAGAAGATGTAGAGCTATCCAAAATAGCTGACGATCGCCTCTCTGAAGGTGAAGAAGAAGTAGAGGATGATGAAAACATCTGGAAATAAAACTTACACTATAAAATTCTTAAAAAATGTTATTGAAAAAGAAATTCCAGCTCTTCCGGCAAAGATTAAATTAATGGTTCAGGAGGCCATAAAGAAACGCCTTACAGTTGATCCTTTTAATCTAGGAAAGCCTTTATGTCATAGCTTTAGAGGGCAATATAGGATAAGGGTTAGCAACTACCGTATAATTTACATCATAAATCATTCAGAACGTAAAGTACTTATTACTGCAGTGGGGTATAGAAAAAACATTTACAAACACAGAAGATTACACAATGAAAAATATAAGAAAGATCTCACCGCTGCAACTTGTCCAAGCCTTAGCACACGTCATTGCTTCTGGACTTTCTATCTTTAATATAGATCCGTTAGAAGAAATGAGTTGATTTTTTTTTGTTACAATATGTAATGATCAAAATATTATTCAAAGTAGGGTAAAGTTATGACGATCAGTTTTAGGGAGTATTCAACTGTATTCACTGAAGTTGCGGAACAGACAGATTTAAATGGAAATAACATAATTGAAAGAATAAAAGGGCATTAGCATAGATCCCGCTAACAAGCAGCGGGATGACGGTTGTCAGGGTGTCAGGCTAGTACCTTCTCTTGTCATCCCAGTGCCCAGACACTGTGATCCAGAAAAGTTTGCTTGTGAACACGCAAACTAGCATGGAAAGTGGTTACAACATTTTCGATGAGATTATATGGAAAACTGTATTCCAGTGTCAAGCACTGGAATACATCACAGGGGCACTGGAATGACACCCTTTACGGGCTCTTAAATTGCAACTATAAATGTTTAATAAATTTACCAAATAAAAAAAAGGCAAAAGAAGCCACTCGGTGGTTGGCTATTTACCATGTACTAAAATACCGGCGTTTTTTTTATTCTAAAACGCTTGATTAAGAGCGATTTAGCTGCTTTTAACTTGCAACTAACCTACACCGCAA
>NZ_JAPQLF010000116.1:8768-18941 GCF_028982105.1 Wolbachia endosymbiont of Drosophila bicornuta
ATTCAAATTCTCCCTTGTCAATTTGACGTTTTTTGCTGTCTTAAACGCTTTGTAAGCGCGTTTCGGCTTATATAGATAAAAACCTAAAAATTTTTGAAGACATGCGATGCACGTAGTGCGAAAAATTAAACATGAGACGCCAAATACACTAATTTTCTTGTCATTAACCTGCACAGATTGCAAAGATAAATAAATAGCTTCAGCTTCATGATAAGGGGGTTGGCGAAGGGTGTCAAGTAATTCCGTTCCTTATGGGTAAAAAAAGAGAAACTCTAAGTTGCAGCCGCACAATGTTTCTCTTTTCTGCTGTTGATGATTATTTCGCCTATTGTAACTGCCGCTAGAATAAAGCAATAATATACCTGTGTTAATAAAGAAATAGGTGATACAGAGGCGATGCTACCTGCTAGCAATAGTTGGGAACCATAAGGTAAGATACCTTTTGTAGCACAAGCAAAAACATCTAATAAGTATGCGCTGCGATGTGGCTCAATACTGTGTTTTTGTGCAAGCCTTTTTGCAATGCCACCACTTAGTAAAATAGCAATGGTATTATTGGCAACTAAGGTAGTAAACATAGACGCAATTCCTGCTATCACAAATTCAGCTTTAGTTTTTGTGATATTGCTTTCATCGATGAGTTTATGCAACGCTTTTTGACCTTGCTTGTACATTATATGGCTCAATCCACCGATAAATAGAGCAAATATCACTATTTCGTTTACTTTTTTGAAACCGTCATACACGTCATGAGGAAATTGAATGATAGCATAGTCAAAAAAAGTTATTCCTAGCACACCAGCAATAATTATGTTTATAGTTATTGTTACTAAAGTGGCGACTTCAAGCAGCCCCATGATTATTAAAGAAATGTAAGGAATAATTTTTATTATAGAATAATAATCTAAATTTGATATAGAAATAATTTTTGTACTATTTGAGGCAACTGCTAGGTAGATGAGTGTTATAATGCTGGCAATAAGTGCAACTTTAGAGTTCATTTTAAGTTTATCTTTTGCTGAAGCTTCCTGTGAAGAAACAGATGCAATGGTGGTATCAGATATCATCGAAAGGTTATCGCCAAACACGGCACCACCTACTACAGTTGCAGTTCCTATTTCGAGACCAAAAGCTCCACTTTTTGCCAGATTAACAGCTATAGGTACCATCAGCGCAACAACTCCCATAGATGTGCCAATTGCAGTTGAAATAAAAGCAGAAGCCAAAAATACTCCAGGCAGCAGTAATCTTGCTGGAAGGAAATTAAGAATTAAATTAGCAACAGTGTCTGCGCTACCAATTGATTGAGTAACTGCAGAAAATGCTCCAGAAAATAAAAAAATTAAACACATGGTAAGGGTATTTTTGTCACCCATGCCCTCGATAACAGTATCGATGTTATGCTGAGTTTTATTTGTACCACGTGAGACAGCAAAAAATAGTGCTGGTAACAAGCATATTACTGGTGAAACCTGATGAAGTGGATTATCAGTTCCGATAAAAGAAAAATAAGCACCACTTCCAAGATACAAGATTAAAAAAATAATCAAGGGGACAAAAGCTGTCATTTTACTGTACCTAAACTTATAACTATAACTAATTAAGTGGTTTTAAGCAAGTTTGGTTTTCACTAGTTCTACAGGAAGTCAATAGCAGAGTTTTAAACTTCATATTTAATCTACTAAATAAATAGCACATGTAGCTTATTGCTTGACAATAGGATCTAATTGTTGTCTAGATTCCAGCATCACGCGCACAACTGTACGAACATTTGTTTGCGAAGAAATGTTATAGCTGGTTTTGCCTCAAACACAAAGATGTCATCCGAGTAGCTGACTACTTGGATCCAGAAAATTTTGCTGCGAGTAAGCAAATTTGTTTGGTGAGCATAGAAAGTGGAATGTGTAAGCGCAGCCTCAACAGTGTGTCATCCAAGTAGCTGACTACTTGGATCCAGATTGGATACTGAGTTGGTGAGTATAAAGGTATAGCTAACGCGAGCTCTACGTCATACCGCCGCAGAATAATTAACCGTCATACCGCGATTCATTCGCAGTATCCCTTCGCGGTATCCCTTAGCCGCTAACAAGCAGCGGGATGACGAGCTTATCGTCATGCCACCGCGAACCGTCATACCGCGATTCATTCGCGGTATCTCTAGATCCCGCTAACAAGCAGCGGGATGACGGTTGTCGTTTAGCCATAAACATTAAGGAATTTACCAAATAAAAAAAAAGGCAAAAGAAGCCCTAGTCATTGTCTATTTTCAGTATTGGCGCTTTTTAAGTCTTAAACACTGCAATTTAGCTGCTTTTAAATGCAACTCACCTTAGTTTGAATGTTTAAGAAATTTACTAAGCAAAAAAAAAGGCAAAAAAAACCCGTGTTAGCTAGTTGTCACTCTCTAATCCTGCAAATTGGCGTACCATACTGTCTTAAACGACTTATAAGCGCGTTTCATCTTATATAGGTAAAAACCTAGAAATGTTGTGAAGACATAAGGTGCACATAGTGCAAAAAATTAAAAATAAGACGCCAACTACGTTGTTTTCTTGCTGTTTAATCTGCACAGATGAAGATAACTGAATACCTTCAGTTTCATGATACGTGGACTGGCGAAACTTGTCAAGGAAGTTTTTCGTTTCTAACGGTTGTTGCCAAAAACTATACAAGAAGTCTATTGAAATCGCGTATATCAATCGTTGTAAAATCACACAATTGCTCTGTAGAGCTATGCCCTGTAATAATTACTATACCATTTTGCTCAGAGCGTATTGAGATTAAGTTCAGCACTAATTCACACGTTGCACTATCAAGATTACAAAATGGTTCATCTATCAGCCAAACGTTTGCATTAGAAATCAAGAGGCGAGCAAGCGCAACTCTCCTTTTCCAGCCTGCAGAAAGTTCGCCATATCTAATATTAAGTACAGGTTGCAACTGCAAACAACAAATAGCTGCCATAATCAATTCCCTAGTATTTCGTATTCCTGCCCAGAATTCTATGTTTTGAGCAACAGTTAAGCTGTCCTTGCAGGCGTTTTTATGCCCTATATAGACCATAAAAGATATGTAAGATTTTGGGTCATCATATATGTCTTTCCCACAATGCTTTATACTGCCTGATACCGGCGGTAAAAGTCCAGATAAACTTCTAATTAAGCTGGTTTTACCACTACCATTTGGACCAGTGATTAGAATCTTTGATTTTAGCTCAGCTTTAAAACTGAGATTCTTAAATAGTACCTTATTATTACGAGCGCAGGATAAATTTTCACATTCAAGCATGGATTATCTGCCCTTCCCCTTATGTTTACCTTGAGTTGAAGCCTGAGCTTTAACAAACAGCTCCCAAAATCCTTTCTGTCCGCCTTCGCTATGTATCAATTGTGCAAAACGCTTCATTAAACCATTACCCATCATAACCATCTTTGTCCATTTACCTAACGGTTTTGCTATGTCAACTATTTCTGGATCTTCTTTATAAACTTGCACATCTTTTTGCTTCTCGCGCAGTATTTCCTGTTGTTTCATCAATTCTTTTTGCTTGTTTTTTTGATACAATTCATTGAATTTTCTGTCTTCTTCCCACTCTTCTTTAAAAACTTTTCTAGGAAATATGATTTTTCTAATGCGATTTTTGTATATTTTTCTCAAAAAGAGAAATACTGCAGCTACAGCAAGTAATGTTACGCTATATAATATGATCTGTGTAAGTGGCATTTCCTGTATCTAATTCATTAAAAATACCCTTACTGTTATACCATAATTATAGAAATTGTGCAATTTTTTTGCGGGTAAAGACAATATAAAAGCAGTACTGCTCTATTTCGAAAATTGCGCAAATATCTGACGAACGGGCTTGTATGTAATAAGGTTTATTTCTATACTTCTTAAAGAATTTAGAAGTAAAACAAATATGAACTGCTATAAAACTCATACGTGCAATGAACTGAGGAAGAACGACGTAGAAAAGGAAGTTACCCTTTCTGGATGGTTATATCGTAAGCGCGACCATGGTAACCTAATTTTTGTTGATTTAAGAGACTTCTACGGAATCACTCAGCTAGTACTTAATAATGACAAAGACTTTTTTGATGAGATATCAAATTTAAAATTAGAGAGTGTAATTACTGTTACAGGAATAGTTGAAGCTAGAACTGAAGATACGGTAAACAGCTCTATTTCTACCGGAGAAATCGAGGTGATAGTCAACAATTTGCGCGTTGAGTCGGAAGTTGAGTTCCACTTTGATGAAGAAATAGCAAAAGAAGAAAGAAGTATATTGGCAAGCATTACCGGCGAGCAAGAATACCCAGAAAACATGAGATTTAAATATCGATTTCTTGACTTAAGACGTGAAAAAGTCCGCAACAATATTATTTTGCGCTCACAAATTATTGCAGAGCTCCGCAAGCTCATGATAGAGGGAGGATTTTTAGAGATTCAAACTCCAATACTCACTGCTTCCTCTCCTGAAGGAGCACGCGACTACCTAGTGCCAAGCAGGCTAAATCCTGGCAAGTTCTATGCATTGCCACAAGCTCCGCAGATTTTCAAACAGTTGCTCATGGTTTCAGGGTTTGATAAATATTTCCAAATTGCACCCTGTTTTCGTGATGAAGACGCAAGGGCTGACCGTTCTCCGGGAGAGTTTTATCAGCTAGATCTTGAAATGTCTTTTGTAACTCAAGAAGACATCTTTCAGATTATTGAGTCTACCTTATATAGAGTGTTTGCTAAATTTTCTTGTAAGTCTGTTGATAAAGATTTTCCACGTATTACATATAAAGAAGCAATGCTTAAATATGGTTCTGATAAGCCAGATCTGCGCAATCCACTATTAATCAGCGATGTTACAGAAATTTTTCGTGATTCAGGGTTCAATATTTTCAAAAGCAATATTGAGCGTGGTATGGTAGTGAGAGCCATCCATGCACCTAAAACAGCAGAGGAACCACGCAGCTTCTTTGATAAAAAGATAGAACATGCGCAAAAAGAATTCGGTGCTAAGGGTCTCGGATATATAACGTTTGATAAAGATGGAACTGCGAAAGGCCCAATTGCTAAATTTCTTGATGAAAATAGGCTAAACCACATAAGAGAAGCAACAAACATAGAGCCAGGAGATAGTGTATTTTTTGCTTCTGACAAAGAGAATGAGGCGGCAAACATTGCAGGAAAAGTACGCACTCTTTTAGGGTCAGAACTCAGTCTTATAGATGATAATATCTTCAAGTTTTGTTGGATCATTGATTTTCCATATTTTGTATATGACGATAAAAGTAAAAAAATCGATTTCTTTCATAACCCATTCTCCATGCCACACGGTGGTCTGAAAGATTTAGAGGACAAAAATCCACTGGATATCCTTGCTTACCAATATGATCTTGTTTGCAATGGAATAGAACTGTCAAGTGGGGCGATTCGTAATAACAAACTGGATATCATGTATAAAGCTTTTGCCATTGCAGGTTATAGCCGTGGAGAAGTTGATACAAGATTCGGTGCACTTGTACGTGCATTCAGATTTGGTGTTCCTCCTCATGGTGGAATAGCACCAGGAGTTGATAGAATAGTTATGCTGCTTGCTGATCAGCCAAATATTCGTGAAGTAATCTGTTTTCCTATGAACCAGCAAGGTGAAGATGTTCTAATTGGTGCTCCTTCCAAGGTGGAGGATAAGCATTTACGTGAATTATCCTTGAAGGTTATTGAATGAAAAATTTTATAGCAAGGAGCACCGGTTAATGATATATTAGGTTATGTTAAATTGAAAGACCATGAATAATACCCAAAAAGCAATACTATCGGGCATGATCTGTAACATGATTGTGTGGTATGAACTCACTCTTTTTTGGGTATTAACAGATACAATCATCAACGTTTTTTTCCCATCAGAAGATCATTATTTGAGTACACTCAAATTCCTTGGTGTTTTTGCAATTGGTTTTGCGTTTAGACCAATTGGTGCAGTAATTTTTGGTTATATGGGAGATAAGTATGGCAGAAGAAAGACTTTACTTACTTCAGTAATATTAATTTCAATATCATCCACAATTATGGGAATTATACCTGGGTATAAAGAAATAGGGTTGCTTTCACCTGTATTGCTTGTGTTTTGTAGAATAGTGCAAGGAATAACTGCAGGAGGTGAAACAAGCATTAATACAGCATTTACGATAGAGCATTCAAAAGATAAAAAAAATCTAGGTTTCTTAGGAAGTATGAAGCCCTTTAGCGGAGCCCTTGGAACGCTCTTATGCATAACAATGATATTTATCTGCAAAAGAGTTACAGGTGAGAACTATGAAACATGGGGATGGAAGTTGCTTTTTTATTTTTGCTTTTTTTTGGGGACAATAGGTTTTTTAACTAGGTACATATTAAAAGAAAGCTTAGCATATAAAACTAATAAGTACGCTAATAATTTAGCACATTCACCATTGTTAGAACTAGTAAGAAACTATAAAAGACCGCTTATTATTTCAATCAATCTGGGAATTGCTCAGAATGCAATTGTCTACGCAGCAATAATGTTTTATAATATATCAATAAAAGAGCTAGTTATTTTATCTATTAGTGTTAAAGATTTAATGAGGATAGTAATACAGGTTGTATTTGCAGCATCTGCGGTACTTTTTGCAATTTTATCTGATAAAGTTGGAAGAAAACGCGTAATGATTCCTGTACTGATTATGCTATCTCTGATTGGTACATGTGTATTACCATTATTATCTTCCGTTAACCACTATGTCGTAATAATAACTTACTTATTGATTACTATACCAGTAGGTGCATCTTTTGGAATATATGGTTCTGTTATTTGTGAACTGTTTCCAACAAAAGTAAGATGCACTGGCGTAAGCTTAGCAAATAATATATCTGCAGGAATTTTTGGTGGCCTTTCTCCATACATATGCATGTGGCTTATAGAAAAAACCGAAACAAAACTTGCAGCAGGCATTTATCTTACTGCCTGCGCATTAATTAGCCTAATATCTGTGCTTCAAATTAAAGCCAAAGACAGAAAAGTTGATTGGTGAAATCGTTTCAGTCGAAAAATAGCGCTTCAATGGATTTTTCGATGTGTTTAGTGATAGGAGCGGTGATAGTGATTTCTTTATTGTTTGGCAGTTTTAAAGATAAAGAATGCGAATGAAGGTGAATTTTATTTGCTATCCCATAAATAAAAGCTTTTTTACCACCATATTTACCGTCACCAAGAATAGGGCAATTTATATGAGCTAAATGTGCACGTAACTGATGGGTTCTGCCGGTAATTGGTTGTAATTTTAAATAAGCAACATTGTGTTTGGATTTTGCTATAATTGAAAAATGCGTAGTGGCATTCTGAGGTGAATTTTCATCAACGACCACTTTTTCTTGAACTGAAACATATTTTTTCACCAATGGATAGTCTATTGTTCCACTATCCTTGCTCGGTATGCCAGAAGTTAATGCTAAATAAGTTTTTTTTACTCTTCGTCCTTTAAATTCTTCCATAAGGTATCTGGCAACATTAGCGTTGCGTGCGAATATTATCACTCCACTCGTATCTCTATCTAGCCTATGGACAATTTTAAATGTTTCTCCCTCTCTTATTTGGTCAAGCAAATCACTCATGCTAATCTTTACTTTTACGCCACCTTGAACGATGACCCCTGCGGGTTTGTTTATAGCTAGTATATATTCGTCTTCATATAATATGTTCTCTCTTAGTAGATCCACTAACTTTTCATTATATTTGCGATCAGAATTAGCGTTTTCAATATAATGCAAGTGCTTCAGCGTTATAGTTTGCCCAGAATTTACTCTATCACTGGACTTTGCTTTGCAATCATCAACTTTGATTAATCCTTTCCTTAAAGATTTTTCAATTACAGATTGCTTTAGATCAGGAAAGATTCTTCTGATGTACCTATCCAGCCTAACGTTATCGTCTTCTATTAATATGGTTTTTATACTTTGTAGCATTCCATTATTTATAATGAATATCTAGTGAAATGTCAATTATTGGTGTCATTCCAGTGTCAAGCACTGGAATGACACCTAAGGGGCTACTGCCGTCATAAAGGAACCAGTGTCAGCTACTCGGATGACAGGAGAAGGAGACTACTGAGATGACAGCTAGCCTGACAACCGTCATCCCGCTGCTTGTTAGCGGGATCTAGAGATACCGCGAATGAATCGCGGTATGACGGTTCGCGGCGGCATGACGTAGAGCTTGCGTTAGCTATACTTTTATACTCACCAACTCAGCTGGATCCAAGTAGTCAGAGCACTGGGATGACAAAAAAAGGAGGGCACTTGGATGACGGGAGAAGGAGCTATTTGGATGACATCGTTTACTATACAATGTTTGTACAGTTCTGGATAAAAAAATTAGCTAACAAATTTATAAACATCAGTATACAGCTCATCAACGCTTGGTTCTTTACTATTTTTGGCAAAATCTTCCGACTTTTTTACTAAATCACGTATTTCCTTATCAATTACTTTGCACTCTTCTTCTGAAGCCATTTTATTATCTGTCATGTATTTCTTTAAAGTGCTTATAGGGTCATGATTTTGCTTCATATCTTCAACTTCTTCTTTTAAGCGATAAGTAGCAGGGTCTGACATTGAGTGACCGCGATATCGATATGTCTTCATTTCAAGCAGGATAGGCCCTTTTCCGCTGCGTGTGTGTTCCGCTGCTTCGCTTGTAGCCGCATAAACAGAGAAAAAATCCATTCCATCAACTTGTTTTCCAGGAATACCAAAGTTTTCTCCTCTTTTGTACAGCTCAGTTACTAAAGTTGATCTTTGCACAGAAGTTCCCATTGCGTATTCGTTATTTTCTATGATGTAAACCACAGGCAACTTCCACAAAGCTGCCATATTAAATGATTCATATACTTGTCCTTGATTTGCAGCACCGTCACCAAAATACGTGAATACCACGGTATCTTTTTTCTTGTATTTATTAGCAAATGCTATTCCTGTGCCAATTGGAACTTGTGCTCCCACTATTCCATGTCCGCCGAAAAATTTTTTTTCAACGTCAAATACGTGCATCGAACCACCTTTACCTTTTGAACATCCAGTTTCTTTGCCGGTGAGTTCTGCCATTATAACATTTGGATCAGAATCACATGCGAGCATTAAACCATGGTCTCTATAACTTGTGATAAAAGCGTCACCTAATTTTGATGCAGCTTGAGTTCCAACTGCAACTGCTTCTTGTCCTATTGATAGGTGACAGAACCCGCCTATTAATCCCATCCCATATAATTGTCCTGCTTTTTCCTCAAATCTGCGTATGAGTAGCATTTTCCTGTAGAATCCAATTATCTGTTCTTTAGTGAAATTTTCTGCTTTCATATCGATTTCTTTTTCATTAAACTAACACAATACCAGGAATTTTAAATTTTTGCTAATGAACTATTACCACTGGCTTGAGGCTTTTCACGTTATCTCTGTTATCATGTGGATGGCAGGTATGCTTTATTTACCCAGGCTTTATGTCTACCATGCAACTGTAAAACCTGGATCGGAAAATGATAGCTTGCTTCAAACAATGGAAAAGAGGCTACTTAGATATATCATAAACCCTGCAATGCTTTTCTCACTTGGTCTTGGAATTACACTAATGGTTATTAGGGAAGCATATCGTGAAGGATGGTTTCATGTAAAAGCATTTGCAATACTTTTGATGTTAATTATTCATATGCTACTTGCAAAATATAGGAAAAATTTTGCAGTGGGTTCGAATAAGAAGTCACATATTTATTTTCGCGTTTTAAATGAAGCAGTTACAGTATTGATAATAGTTATAGTTATTATGGTTGTTGTAAAACCTTTTTGACTGACCTTACACAAAAAAAGCAGAAAGCTCGTATCTGTTCAGATGCATGGCCAATGTGCAATACTGAAATAAAAATTCCAGTGCTCCCTTTCTTGTCATCCCAGTGCTTGGCACTGGGATCCAGCTTTCTTTACAAATTCACCAAAAGTGCTTCATTCTATAACGCAAAACCCATACTTACCAAACTCAATGCATTACTTGCAATTAAGTTTCCTGGATGCCAGTGTCAAGCTACTCCGATGACACCGTTCTTTTTCCTGGATCCCAGTGGGCTTTGTTGCATCGCTCTTCGGATAGTAGGTAACGCACAATAAATTTATGAA
>NZ_JAPQLF010000117.1:0-19751 GCF_028982105.1 Wolbachia endosymbiont of Drosophila bicornuta
ATGCTACTGCTCTACCATAGCCATAAGCACATATCTTATCCTATTCGTACTATTGCGAGAAGTGCTATAACTTGCTACTTCTTTTTTTCCGCATCTCCGACAACAGCCATTGATATTCCACTACATAAGGCTTGATTTTTGGTAGATCAACTTTTTTATGAATAATATAGCTCTTTTTACAATAATCCGAACAGACCGTAATATGCTACTGGCCTGCTATAGCCATAAACACATATCTTATCGCATTCGGACTATTATAAGAAAGGCTATACTATGCTTCTCCTTAAATTGACCATTTACCCTAAACGCTATTAGCTTCCTTAAAATTTACATTAATGCCTATTTTGCCTAAACTGAAGCGTCTTTTCCAATTTTTTCTAGCATCAACTCAGCAGCTTTTTGTTCAGCAATCTTTTTACTAGAAGCGCATGCAGAAACTTTACCATAATCTTCTATGCAAACTGATATAGTAAATTCAGGATTGTGCGCTGGTCCAGTTTGTTTTACAAGCTCATACTCTGGTAAAGGCAATTTGTTTTTCTGAGTCCACTCTTGCAGTGAGGTTTTAGGATCTTGAGGGGGGTCAAGCATGCCTTTAGCTAGCTTTTCCCAATATTGGATAATAAATTTTTCAACATTTTCAAGCCCGCCATCAATATAAATTGCACCTATTAGTGCTTCAAGCGAGTTTTCTAAATTTTTTAAGTTACATCTCCCTCCATTGCAGCGTTCACTATTATTCATGATGATAAAGCTGCCTAATTTTATTTCTTTAGCAACACTAGCAATGGTGTTGCCACAAACTAAATACGTCTTTCTTTTTGCCAATGCTCCTTCTTTTTCTTCAGGAAATAGTTTAAACAGTGTGGCAGATACAACCATATTCAAAACACTATCGCCCAAAAACTCTAGTCTTTCGTAGCTTACAATCTGGTTTTTGCTATTCCTTTTATTTACGCTTGGGTGAGTTAGTGCCTCTTCTAATATTGCATAATTTGTAAATTTATAATCAATGATCTTAGATATTGCATCATTCAAACTCTTCATACCCATTATTTAAAAGAATAACACTTCCTACCACACCTTTATACCAAAGAATTAGTTTTGTTTTATTAAAATAATACCAACAACTTCCAAAATATACAGTTTAATAGACTTCTTGCATAACCATTATTTGAATAATGATTCATCGATGTTATTCCAGTGTCGGCTACTTAGGTGACAGAGAAGATGTTTAATGTATACAACCCACCACCTCACTAATGTTACTAAATCCATCTCTCCTTATTAGTTCTGCAAGTTCTAGATTAATTTTGTTTACAACTTGAGGTCCGTGGTATATGAGAGCAGTGTACAACTGCACCAAAGAAGCTCCTTCCTTTATTTTTTTATATGCATCAGCACCACTTGAGATTCCTCCGCATCCTACCAACAATATTTTGCCCTTAGTAAGTTTGTACATATCGCTCAATAACTCGGTTGAAAGTTTAAACAGCGGTTTGCCACTCAACCCACCACTCTCGTTGTGGTGGGAATGTAAGTTATTCCGACTGATCGTAGTGTTGCTCACTGTTAATCCGTCAATCTTATATTCCAACGCAAGCTCAGCGATATTTTCTTTCGTTTGCTGATCTATATCTGGTGAGATTTTTAATATTATTGGTATGGATTTAGAATTATCAATTGATTTCCGGGTTAGAGTTACGGATTTCAACAATTCCGATAATTCTTGCTTATTCTGCAGATTGCGTAAATTAGGCGTGTTTGGGGATGAGATGTTCAGCACTATATAATTGCTTTTTCCATACACTATCTTTATTAAGTCAACATAATCGCTGATTTGGTCCTTTGATGTACTGTTTTTTCCTATGTTGATGCCAAAAATGCAATCATCAAGCTTGGTTTTATCTATTTGTTTAAGAAAGTAGTCTATTCCTTTATTGTTAAATCCCAATCTGTTAATTACCCCTTGATCTTTAATTAACCGAAAAATTCTTGGCTTTTTGTTTCCATATTGTGGATTACGAGTTACAGTACCAGTTTCAATAAACCCAAAACCAAATGAGAGCATAGGCCTTATAACTTCTGCATTCTTGTCAAAACCTGCAGCCAGACCTACGGGGCTTCTGAGCTTATTACCAAAAAAATTCACACTCAAAGATTCTGGTAGCTCTATAGGATTCTTATAAGGTATTTTCTTTAATGCCATAATTGCCAAAGAGTGAGCAACTTCGGGCGGTAGTAAAAATAGTAAATTACGTTTGTAAAACACTTTGCTTATTTTTAGTTTATTTTTTACCATGAAACGCTATAAGAGTATAACCATAACTTGAAAAGAAATTGATTTTACTATGGATAAGCTTTCTCTATAGGTTACACACTTAAAGCTACTGTTGAATTGAGCAACTTTTACAAGATATAGAGAATGAAAGAGGCCGGGACCGGAATTGAACCGGTATAAAAGGATTTGCAGTCCTCCGCATAAGCCATTCTGCCACCCAGCCGTTTTTTATGTGTAGATATCCATTATATCTTTTAGCATAGATAAAGCCTCCTCCCTTTTGCGTTGAAAAGTGTTACGTCCAATGATTGAACCATTACCGCCACCCTGCTTAATTTCTTTCGCTTCATTGTATATGTTATCTACTTCCTTAGATTCACCACCAGAAAAAACTACTATTCTTTTCCCTGCAAAACAAGACCTTTTAACATATTCAATTCTTTTAGATAATGATTCAATATTTTCTGTTTCTATTTTCTCCCTTTCCAAATATTTAGTTGGAAGTTTTACTTTTATTATATTAGCGCCAAGCAAAGCTGCCATGTGCGCAGCATAGGCAATAACATCAACTGCTGTTTCACCTTCTTTGGAAATCCCTTCACCGCGTGGATAAGACCATAGCACTACTGCAAGCCCATAAGATTTGGCTTCAGCTATGATTCCACGGGCTTCCTCCATCATATCGAAACACTTAGCAGAACCAGGATATATAGTAAATCCGACAGCTAAGCATCCCAAACGCAGCGCATCTTTCACAGAAGAGGTTATTGCCTGATCAGAGGTTAGATCCTTTGAATGTAAAGAGTTGGAACTATTAAGTTTCAAAATAAGTGGGAGCATTCCAGCACAAGTTGCAGCACCAGCTTCAATCATACCAAGTGGAGCAGCATATGCACTTACTCCCGAATCAACCGCAAGCTGAAAATGATAATGTGGGTCATAAGCATCAGGGTTAACTTCAAAACTTTTAATTGGACCATGCTCAAATCCTTGATCTACTGGCAGAATCACTAACTTGCCAGTGCCGCCAAGCTTTCCATGCATGAGAATACGAGTAAGATTTGCTTTTACCCCAGGGTTTTCACTTTCGTAGTAGCTTAGGACTTGTTTTACTTTATCACTTATCACTATAATTCAAATTGAATTTAAGTTATAGATTGTAACAAAGATGAAGTTCAATACAAGGATTTTAAACTATATCAAAAGCAATTTTATTTTCTACTTTATTCATATAGATTCTTAATTTCTTTCCTTTTATTAATTTACGATTCAGTATTTCTTCCGCTAAGTAACTTTTTATCTCTTTTTCAATAAGTCTCTCTATCGGACGTGCTCCCATTTCCTTACTATAACCCATTTGTACAAGATAAGATTTCACTTCATCCTCTACCAAGCAGTTTATGCCTTTTTGCGTCAGCTGCTTTTTCAGTTCCTGAATAAATTTATCTACAATATGCAGAATTATATCCGCATTTAAGTCAGAAAAAGAAATAATCGCATCAAGACGATTACGAAATTCAGGGCTAAAAACCTGTTCTATCGCTTTTTCACTATCACCAGTGTTAAATTTTTTATGCCCAAAGCCAACAAAACTTTTGCTGCGTTCAGCTGCTCCTGCATTAGTTGTCATAATTAAGATTATATTGGAAAAGTTAACTTTACGTCCGTAAGTGTCTGTAACGCAACCATAATCCATAATTTGTAGCAATATATTATAGATATCGCTATGAGCCTTTTCAATTTCATCAAGCAGCACAACACTATATTGATTATTAGATACAGACTCTGTGAGTAATCCACCATGATCATAACCTACATATCCAGGAGGAGAACCAATCATCCTTGATATCGTATGAGACTCAATATATTCGGACATATCAAAGCGTATAAGATTCATGCCAATGCTTTCTGCTAATTGTTTTGCTAGCTCGGTTTTACCAACACCGGTTGGCCCTGCAAAAAGATAATTTGCTAAAGGCTTATTGTAATTTCTCAACCCAGATTTAGCAATTTTAATAGAATTAACAAGAGATTCTATTGCCTGCTCTTGGCCAAAAATCACCTTCTCTAGATTAGCTTTTAAAGACTTTACTTTCTGCAAATCATCAGATTCAGATCCGCAAGGCACATTTGTAATTCTAGTAATGGTATTCTTAATATCTCTACTATTTACAATTTTACCCCTGTTTCTTAGCAATTTACAATATGCCCCTGCCTCATCAATAACATCAACCGCTTTATCAGGTAATATTCGCCCAGTAATATACTTATGCGAAAGTTCAGCCGCAGACCTAATGGCATTCTTTGTATAATATACTCCATGATACCCTTCATAGTAGTGCTTTATACCATCTAGTATCTTTATCGTTTCGTTAACAGAAGATTCCTTAACATTAATTTTTTGAAACCTCCTCGCTAATGCTTTATCTTTTTCAAAACTATTGCTGTATTCTCTATATGTAGTTGCACCTATACAACGCAGTGTACCTCTTGCAAGCGCAGGTTTTAGTAGGTTACCTGCATCAAGAAAGCTACCACTTGTAGAACCTGCTCCAATGATAGTGTGTATTTCGTCAATAAAAAGGATAGCACCTGGTTTTGCCTCAATCGCTTTTATTATAGATTTTATTCTCTCTTCAAAATCACCTCTATAGCGTGTCCCTGCAAGGAGTGACCCTAAATCCAAAGCATAAATTATACTGGACCTGAGCGCACTTGGAACACTGTTTTCAATGATTTTGAGTACCAAACCCTCAACTATTGTGGTTTTGCCAACACCTGGATCTCCAACATATAAAGGGTTGTTTTTTCTACGCCTCAATAATATTTCTATAGTGCGATTTAATTCATAATCACGACCAATAACATAATCTATTTTTTTGCTTCTTGCATAGTCATTTAAATTTTTACAATAACTTTGTAGAATTTCCTCATCTTCTAGTAGCTCACCTTTATTTACTGTAGTAGGAGCATCATTATTTTTATCAAGTTTTACTTTATGATTAGTGGTGTATTCATCTATATCGTTAGAGTATTTCATGTTAGATATGTGGTAAATCAAATTGGAATCTTTCGCACTTTGTTTCTGCAATAGATCTTCAACGTATAAATCTTGCCCAGACAAAATTTCTACTAGAACACTTGCTCCATTTATTTCTTTTTTCCCCAAGCTATGAGCCCGTATTATTGCTCTGTGTATTATGCATTGAAACATTGAGCTAGGTTTAACTCCACTGATAATCAATTCAGAACTGCTTTGTAAAAACCCTTTTATATTATTATTATAATCATTAGCCTTAATATTGCATCTTGATAGAATGTTATCCATACTGATGATTTCATCGGCTCTGATATTATAGCACTTCTCGCAATAGTCCGAATAGGATAAGATATGTGCTTATGGCTATGGTAGAGCAGTAGCATATTATGATCTGTTCGGATTATTGTAAAAAGAGCTATACATCTTGATAAAACGTAATTTACATCCACGTATTTAGTTAACGCCAGCAATAAATGTTCTACTTTCGCATATTTAAGATTAAAATTAGAAGCAATGAATAGTGCTCTATTCAAACTTGCCTCTAAGTTTTTGGAAATCATCTCCTATTCTCTTTAAAAGTGGGAACTCATATATAATGAATAGCACACAATTATTAAAAAAATTGAAATCCAGCAGTTCGCTGTAGCAAATTTGAATCCCACTCTGGATCTACGTCATAGCACCGCAATATCTCAGCATAGATTCCGCTAATGAGTAGCGGAATGACGAGTTTTACGCTTATCAAATTGTAGGTAAATCCTATTTAATACGCTTTTTCTAGTACTCTGCTTTTCTTCTTAAATGCATTGATCTTTTTTCTACCGTATTTAGTCTTTAACGTACTTGGCCTTTTAAAGACCTTTTTGCTGTTACGTTTTTTAAATTGCACACTACAATCAAAATTTAGCTCTCCTTCTTTGTCTGCCAGTGCAGGCAGTCTTCTCTTATCTTGAGGTGTAACAAAAGATAGCGCATACCCTTCAGCTCCAGCGCGTGCAGTTCTACCTATACGATGAATATAGTCAGCTTGCGATTGTGGTGCATCATAATTGATAACATGTTGAATGTGGGGAATATCAAGGCCGCGAGAAGCAACATCTGTTGCAACCATGATTTGATTACGGCCATGACGAAAAGAATTAATGACCCTTTCGCGCTTGTGCTGCCTTAAATCACCATGAATTGCTAAAGCGCTATAGTCATCTTTGTGCAATCTGTTAGCTAGCTGATCCGCTCCTCGCTTTGTTTTGACAAAGATAATGATTGATCCTTCGCGCTGACATAGTTGTGTAACAAGCTTTTCATATTTTTCTGATTCTGATGCATAAACAATTTCTTGCTTAATTTTTACAGAAGTTGTAGCCTCAAAATCAACAGAAATACTTTCTGGTCGATTAAGGTACTTCTCAGCAAGTTTTACTATATCTCCAGGAAGAGTTGCAGAAAACATAAGAGTTTGCCTTATTTTAGGCAAATGCTTCATAATTTCTTCAATCTGAACTCCAAAGCCCATATCAAACATACGATCCGTTTCATCAAGCACAAGAACGCTAACATTGCGAGTAATCAAAGTTTTACGCTCAATATGGTCTATAATACGACCAGGAGTACCTATTACAATTTGTGGTTTTTTCTGAAGCTGATTTAGCTGCCTAAAAATAGGCTCACCACCAATCAACAAAGCGACCCTTAGTGCAGAATTTTGAGATAAGAGTTTTCTTATCTCATTTGTTACCTGATGCGCAAGCTCTCTGGTTGGCACGATGACTAAAGCTGAACCAGTGTTAGGCTCATTCAGCAACTTAGCAACCAACGGAATAGCAAATGCTAAAGTTTTTCCAGTCCCCGTTTGAGCAGATCCGAGAATATCTTTACCTTGTAGCGCTAAGGGAATCGCTTGTATTTGAATCGGAGTTGGGACGAAAAGATTATTTTTATCTAGAGCTTGTCTAAGCGAAGCTGGGAGACCCATCTCATGAAAATTATTCACAATACGTTAATCCTGTTAAAAGACTTCATAATAGATTAATCTTCCAATTTTAAATTTATTGCAGATTTTTTATCTTCTCCGTTTCTACCGCGCTCCTCTTTAACCTCATAACTCACCCTTTCTCCTTTTATTCCCTTCTCTTTATTCTCTCCTTTAAGTGCCTCAGGTCTTATTCCCGAACGTTCCAATGTGCTAATATGTACAAAAACGTCACCCCCTTTACCTTCTGGCTTGATGAAACCATAGCCTTTTTCGGCATTAAACCATTTTACATTACCAAATTCCATTTAAACAACTCCTAAATTATTAACTAACATTACTAATGTGATGAAAAACTTTGAAATTACGATTGAGAATGCTTTAAGCTTAGCTATTGAAACTAAACCTTTATACTCCATAGTCTATTCTTAACATTACATGACAATAATACACAATTGTTGTACTTGATGCAAATAAATTTTTTAATCGTTAAGCGAACCTGCAAGCGTCATTTCGCTAACTTTAATCGTTGGTGAATTAAATTGCCCACAAAAAGTTAGATCATCTGCAACGACTAAATTGCTAAACATATCCTTCAAATTGCTAGCAATGGTAATCTCATGTATTGGATACGTTATTTTTCCATTTTCTATAAAAAATCCGGAAGCGCCTTGGCTGTAATCGCCATTGATTAAATTGACACCAAAACCAAATAAATCAGTTACATATATTCCCTCTTTCACTTCCTGAATTAATTCTTCAAACGATACATCACCATTCTCAATGTAGAGGTTACTAGCTGCAGGAATAACTGCAGCATTACTTGCACGAGTTGCACTTCCGGTTGTTTCTGAGTCTAATTTTCTAGCCGAGTATAAGTCTAAAATCCAATTTTGTAATATTCCGTTTTTTACAAATATATTTTTCTTGCTAGTTATCCCTTCTCCATCAAATGGTCTCGATGCTGTGCCTCTTGGCAACAATGGATCATCGATAATATTAATTCTATCGTTGAAAATCTGAGCGTTTAAACTACCACTCAAGAAAGAACTGTTGCTTATAATACTGCTCCCATTTATAGCAGAAGCAAGACTTTTTACTAGCCCTTTTGCTGCTCTTTTTTCAAAAATAACTGGAAATTTACCAGTTTTCATTGTACGTGAATTCAATTGATCAACTGCTCTTTTTGCTGCTTCTTTTCCCATTAACTCTGGCAACTTTAAATCACTAAAATTACATGCTATATCATAATCGTAACCAACCTTCATTTCACTTTCTCTTCCAGCAACAACAGAGACCTGATTAGCAAAGGTTGATTTACTAAACGAGCCAATAAAACCAGAAACAGTCGATAATACTGTATTCACTAAAGCGTATGAAGAAGATGCTCCTTCAGAATTAGTGATACTCTTATGTGCAAGGGCTGAATTTTCTGCAGCTTCAGCAATTTCTTTTAGGTTATCAACGGTTACAACATTATTATCTGAGATACTTAAATCTGCAGAAGAGATATAATTACTACCATTTACAGCAAAATTAATGCAAGGATCTTCTGGCGCATTCTTTGCCATTTCTACCACTTGGCTTACTGTATCACTCAGATTATTCAAATCGTTTGTAGAAATATACGCAGCTTTGTTTTTACCTGCTATAGCTCTGATTCCTACAGTGCAATTTTTAGATTGTGATATTTGCTCAATTTTTGATAGACGCTGAGAAACTGAAGTCTTATTAGTTTCATATATTGTAACTTCCGCATCTTGATTTTGCTTTTTTATTAGTTTAGTAATATCTGCTGCAATATTTAATATATTCATTTTCTATTCCTTAGATTTCTATAAAGATTCTGCACCACCTATAACTTCAATTAAATCAGTCGTAATCGCTGCTTGACGAGAACGATTATAAAGCAATGCTAATTTGTTCAGTATCTCTTTAGTGTTTCTGTTTGCTGATTCCATAGCAACCATTCTAGCACTATTCTCACTCGTTGCACTTTCAAGTAAAGCAGAGTAAAGAGCAATTACAACGTAATCTTGAACTAAAGATTTTAAAATAAATTCAATATTTTGTGGTTCATACTCATAGCCGTAATCTGTTGTTGGACCAGCCAGAGAGCTATCAATCAAGGATGAGTCTTTACTCCATGGTTTTATTGTTTCCAACATTGGTTTTTGCGTGAAGGTATTATAGAATTTACTATAAAAAACTTTAACTTTATCGTATTTACTTAAATCTATACCATCAACCAAAGCTTCTACGTGCTTTAACGTGATTCCCTTACTATTTTCAATTTTTAAGATACTTTTAGAGTCAAATCTATTTTTACCTACATCAAAAGCTTTTTTACCAAGAAATACAATATCTACTTTTTTGCCATTTGCGATTGACTTATTTACACGCTCTTGACTAAATTTGACAATAGAAGAGTTAAAGTTGCCGCACAAGCCACGATCAGACGCAATAATGAATACTAGGTAAGAACCGTCGTTACTGACATTTAGAATTTTTGCCAGTAATTCTTGATCAACTGATAGCATTAATGAAAAAATAATGTTATGCAGCTTAGATACATATAATTTTGAATTTAATAACTTCTTTTGGCTTTGTAACAACTTTGCTGCAGAAACCATTTGCATTATTTTCGTGGTTTTCTGTACAGACCTAATATTCTTAATTCTTAAGGATAATTCCTTTAAGCTCTTCATTTTGTATACAACCCTGATTTACTAAAATATATAACTGTTAGTGTCTAAAAGCAAGTTTTTTTGACATTAAAACCAAGTCTAGCTAAGAAACTTGCAGGTTTATTGTTTGGAGATAAGGATTATATTAAGAAAGTGCTCTAACTTCAGCAATATCAATGTGAAAGTAGTCTAATGGTAATTTCTACACTTTGTGGAATTTTATAATATATAATAAACACAATTAAAACTATTACAACTTGAACACTTATGATCCCATTGTTCTAGTTCCCTGTTACAATTTTTACATTTCCAGCTTGGATCAGGCAAAGCTTCTGAGCCCATCTTGTTTAGCCAATAAATTACCTTGTCGTGTTCTTGCAATGTAACCTTGAGTTGTATTACAATAAAGTAGATTGACATGTAATTAGCTTTTTTCATAGCAGTGTCTAAATATTGACTTGCAAGATCATATTTACCTGAACTCATTGAGGACAAAGCAAGTAAACAGTAACTAAAATAATAATCAGGGCGTAAGTTGTATAGTCTTTCAGCACCTTTACTATTTAAATTGATGTACATTTTAGCTGACTGAGGAGTAGGATTTACTGTATACTCTGCCTCTAGCACTGCAGAAGCTTTTCTGATTTTTCCAAGTTTAATATATAATTCCGCCTTTAAATAATTGATGGGCTGAAAAATTGCACTATAACGTTCTGCTCCAAATAAAGACTTTATAGCCTCCTTAAAATTTCCTTTACTTTCATATTGCTTTGCTAAAGCGCAATAAAACACTGCAAACATTTCTTTATGATCAAAGGGGAGAAAAATATTGGACTTAACTGCTTCCTTCAACCTCAAAATTGCATTAATCCAATCTTCTTTCAATATGCAATGCTCTATTTGAAAGGGAATAGATAGCATTTTATCGTTAATTGAACTAGAGCAATATTCTATAAATTTTTGAAAGACTACTTTTTCTTGTTTGAGGTGGACAATCAGCTTATTGGCTAGAAGTAGAGCTAAGTTACGATTTTTATTTGCAATATTTGTTAAACCGTTACTGAAAAAGCTGTAATTTCCCGTCTTACCTGAGTTAAAGAGCTTTATTAAAGACAACCTATCGCTCTCCTCACTCAGACTTTTAACTAGCTTTTGGGCATTCTCTATATTGTCTAAGTCTATGCTAAAGAAAGCTTCAAAGAGAAGCAATTCTTCCCTATCACTTCTTCTATTTCTTATGTTGGCAAATGTTGATGAAATGGAGGAAAAAAAGCGTACAAGTGTAATTAATAAAAATAATAAAACTACACAAGTAAAAATAATGAAATATAGATGAATACTTATAGTGTAATTGCCTAATTCCAATTTTATTACTTCACCACTTACCTTGACCCATATACCAAATAAAAACGAAAAAGCGAAAATTATAAAATAAATCATGAGATATATTGTAATAAGTGATGATATATTGTTGAAATATTCTTAGAAGCTACAATAAAACCATTCAATTTATTCAGCCATGGCTTGAATTCTGAATGCGTTAAATTGCTTACTGTAACAGTTATATTTTGCCAATCATTATCATTTATGGACTCCTCAATTTCTGCGAATTTTACTCTTAATGGATCATTTCGGTCGTCTACCTTTATCCAGTTTGAAATGATTTTTTTAGACAATGTACTTTTGTTGTAATCGATAGTATCAATAGTTTTTTCAAAAGATAACTTCAATTCGTGTAAGGTATTTATCTCTTTCAAATTTTCTAATTCATCTACTGCATTTTCTATCTCTGGATCGTCAAGCTCTGATATCAAAGGCTTTATTGAATTTATATGGTTATCAAATTTTGCTTCTCGCAATAACGAATTCTTCATTTTAACCACAAGTAATGGCAATTTTGCAAAGTTCTTATATCTTGAGTTATTATCACCTTGCTCACATTGAGTATGCTGACTTCTCTTGAGGTCAAATATCTTTTTTTCTATTCTAGATTGATTAACTTCAAGCAACATTCTAAATTCATCCATGTTTTCCGTTAAAGCTTTCACATTGTTTTCACTCTCTTGCTGATTTATTTTTAAAAAGATTATGTTATTTATTGTGATGTAACAGGTAAATAACAATACAATTAAGAACCAACCTATGTACTTTTGCTGAGTATCATTCATAACGTAGTATCTCCGCAGGATCTTGTGCAGCTGCCTGCAACGCAGGAGCAATTGTCGCTAAAAATGATAAGAGTAACGCAAGTGCAGAAATATTTACTACGTCTTGGGGTACTAATATCACTGGCAAACTTGAAAAAAAGTATATCATAGGATCAAACAGCTTGACGTTAGTAATGTTTTCTAAAAACACTCTAATGCTTTCGATATTGAGAGAAAAAACGACACCTATAATACAGCCAAGACAAGTTCCCGTAAAACCGATTAATAGACCACAAGCGCAAAATATACGCATAATGCTTCCACTTGTTGCACCAAATGTACGCATAATTGCAATCGCGGATTTCTTTTCTTGCACTATCATCATTAAATTTGAGATAATATTAAACGCTGCTACAACTATAATCAAAGTGAGAATTAAAAACATTACATTTCTTTCAGTTTTTAAAGCACTAAAATAATGGCTTTGCTGTGATTGCCAACTTTCAGCTTCCATTCCTATTTCTTTTTCTATAGCATCTGCCAGCTTATCAGCTCTAGTAACGTCGTCTACAAGTACTTCTATATTTTTTATGCTATTTTTATAATTAAAAAAGGCTTGTGCTGATTTTAGAGGCATATATATCAAGGTATTATCATACTCAAACATACCGATATCAAATATTGCTATAACTTTATATTTTTTCATTCGCGGCATTTCACCAAGTAATGCATCAAATTCTTCAGATGATATAAACGTAATTTCGTCGCCATAGTCAACGTTCAAAGCTTCTGCTAAGCGTGCTCCTATTATTATTCCTTCATCAAATTTTTTTACATCACCTATAATTACATTATTTGTAACGGCAGTACTATCAAGCAAGTCTTTAGTTGATACACCTCGCACTACGCTACCTGCAATTTTACCGTTTGCTACAATAATAACTTGATCATTGGTCATAGTAGTAGCTTTTAATATACCAGGAATTCTCTCAATAGATTTTGAAACTGCGTAGTAATCTGAATTTATGTTCCTATCAAAATAAACATTAATATGGCCATCAATGCCAAGTATTGAGTCAAGCAACTTTGCTCTGAATCCGTTCATCACAGACATCACCACTATTAGTGTTGCAACTCCAAGGGCAATGCCGATAATAGAGAACAAAGTCATTATAGAGCAAAATCTGGCATTTTTCGCTCGCAAATAGCAAGCAGCCATAGTAATTTCAAAGGCAATGGACATTACAAAATATTTTGAGGTTAAACATTATATTTTTGAAACTTCGTATAATTGTAGACTTTTCTTTATTTGAAAACTAGAGATTTTTGCTTCCTTAAATTTAGCAGGCTTATAGAGTATCTTTAACATTAGAATTTCAAAATCTTCCATATACATCATCTAACCTCACTATATCATTATCAGATAAATGCTCTCCTATCTGAAATTCAACTATTTCAAGTGGAGAGCTTATGCTTCTATTTTCAATCCTATGGGAAACTTCCCTTGGGATTTCTATCATATGGTCTTTTGCTATAGCATATTCTTTGTCTTCTAAACTAACATACCCAACTCCTGATAGCACTATATGGTATTCATCTCTATAGTGATGGAATTGCTTAGAAGTGCAGCTTAATGGATTTATAAAAAGATATTTTATAAGAAAATTTTCGCTCATTAAAATTATACTACAAAATCCCCATGGTTTAACTTCTTTCCTTATCACCTTTACTTTCTTAACTTTATGAATAAATGAAATTAGACTTTTGTTTGGTTGCTTACAAGCTCCACCCAATAAATTTTTATTACTTTTTGTCGTTGAAACTGGTTCTTTTTCTCTAATCACATGCTGAAATGACACCGGTTCTTTACTAAACTTCTCACTCAATTCTATAGCACTTCTCGCAATAGTCCGAATAGGATAAGATATGTGCTTATGGCTATGGTAGAGCAGTAGCATATTATGATCTGTTCGGATTATTGTAAAAAGAGCTATAAAACTGAATTCCAAGTTCCAACATCCAACCAATCGAAATTAGCTTCTATCATTGCAACGTTTTTTGCTTTCTCCATCACCAAGTAATCAATGGATATGCCTTCAATTCGTGCAAAATCTCGTTGTTTTAAATACAGAAATCTCTCTTGCGGTGTGAAATATTTAAAACATAAATTGTAAAGATTCGGGGCAGATTTTTTAATCTCATCTATGTAGCGTTTTGCTTTAAACACAAATATTCCAGAGTTCCAATAATGATCGTTACTTAACTTACGCTCGGGCTTTTCTGTAAAATCTTTCACTATATGACATTTTTCTTTCTGATCATATACTGCATTTATATAGCCGTATTCAGAATTGAATTCATGAGGCTTAACCCCAAAAGTGACTATAGAGTTAGTTTCAGAGGCTAACTTAGACGCTTTTTGAGTAGAAGCATAAAAACTATTCAAATCACCTATAAAATGGTCTGAAGGCAGAATTAACATTGTCTCGTTTTCATTGCAGAGAAGTGCAGCAATTATAGCTCTTTTTACAATAATCCGAACAGATCATAATATGCTACTGCTCTACCATAGCCATAAGCACATATAGCTCTTTTTACAATAATCCGAACAGATCATAATATGCTACTGCTCTACCATCGCCATAAGCACATATCTTATCCTATTCGGACTATTGCGAGAAGTGCTATAATATTGCCGCTGCTGTTCCAATTTTCACTGGTTCGAAAATCACTTTATATTCTTGCAGTGCATGCAATTCCTCCATCACTAATGACTCGTACTGTATATTTGTAGCAATTATGGGCTGCATATAATCGCTTTTTAGCCTCAACAAAGTGTTGTGAAACATAGTGTTCTGACTAAATATTTTCTGAAATTGCTTTGGCTTAGATAAAGGCCAAAGTCTGCTACCACTACCGCCACACAATATTACAGGGCGCATTTAGTTAAGATATTAATTAAATAATTAATATCTTATACTGAGGGCAAAATACATGCAAGTTTTTGTTGTGGAATAGTTAATAAAGAAAGTAAATGTTGATTTAAAGTAATTGCTAATGAGAGTGATCATGTGTAGCGCCTTGCCCTTGCTGTGAATTTCTTCTATTTTGTAATTCCTCAACATGACCTTTTCTTTTATCACTTAATATCTCATTACCCTTATTTCGTTCTTCCTCAGGACTCTTTAGTATTTCATTACTCTTGCTAACTTCTTTATCATCCCCTTGTTTCTTTGGCCTTCTAGCGTTAAGCTCATCCCATGTGCCCACTAGTGAATCACGATTCCCATGATCCGGCTCTAGCCTTTCTTCACCTTTAATAACATTAAAGTCACTTTTTGCTTCTTCCAAACATCCTTTCAGTTGGTGTTTCCACATGGTGTAGTAAGCATCACCATATTTTTTCTCATTTGCTACAAATAATAAAATTGGAGCCTTAAGTATGGTAGCTCCCATATCCACTAAATTTTTTACTGCCGCTGCAGGAGTGAATAAAAGATAACCAAAAGACTTTGCAATTGGGTTTTGTTTGCTTATTAAATGCTCCCCTAACTTTATAGGAAGAGAAGTCAACAATTTAGTACAAACTTTAGCCAAGCTTGTAGCAAAAACGATAGGAACAGATATAAGACTTTTATCTAGCTCTAAATTACCATTCTGATCTCTAATTTCTGAAAAATGGGTGCTTAGCTTTTTGTAATCACTAGTGTATAATAATTCTCCATTTCTTCCTTTTTCATCAACAACTTCCTGAACTTTACCTTCTTTATTTTTTACCTCTTTAGTTAGCACAGAAGAGTTAGTTAATTCAAACGGATATTGAGGATCTTTAGTTTTTTCGGCTTCAAAAATTGGCACGTGTTTTTTCAAATCCATTCTCGAAAAGCCTAATGGCTCAAAATATGACTTATGCAACTCATTTATCGGAATTTGCTTACCCTGATTGTCTATATAATTGATAGTAAAATAAGATCTATCATTATCTTTATCTTTGGTAACTAAAGATAATCTGAAACCTGGTTGTTCTCCATTCTCATCTTTTTGACCATACAAAAGTTTATAGGTTGGATTTTTATCTTTATCTAGTATAGCATTTCCATGCATATCCCTGTTTTCTATGATTTTAGCAGACTGTACAATTTGATCATAATTTTTTGGATACTGGCATTTCCTTCCATCATACATCATTACCTTTCTAAGGTCTTCGACGTAAACTTGAGATTCAGGTGAAGTAAGCAGACCTTTTGCTTTAAGTGTAAGATCTATTGCTCCCTTTTTTAATGCTTCAAACATATTGTCAAACCAAAATCGCTATAATGCTATAGTTCAATAATAAAACTAGTACACTAATAATATATTAACACAGCACCGGTGATTTTACAAGAAAATATGCCTGTAGAAGATAAAGATTGTAAAAGCGAGGGTTATATAAGTAATGCTTGATAAGTACTTTATGCATGTAATTGTAAAAATCCTCAAAGGTACGCTGTGTATATAATCTTCGCATACTAGCTGCATTCCAAGAACTGCGTGCCAAAAAATGCAAAACAACAATACAACAAAAAATAAAAGCTCTAGAGGGTGATTAATAAATTTTTCACTAAAAGACAAAGAGCTATCAGTATAAAATGTGCAAGAAAATGAATAGATAAACCAAGGAAACAGGAACAGTAAAATTACCGCAGAAACACGCTGAACCCACCAATGATGTACTGAATTTCCAGACTGACTCATATAAACATAAATAAAAAAGCCATAGTAGAAAGAAGTAGCGTTACTGTCAGCAGTATAGCACTCCTTGAAACGCCAGTAATTTCTAAATTAAGCCCAGCATCCCACAATAAATGACGAATACCATTAAGAAAATGATATACAAAACTTATAAAACATAAGACATAAGCTAATTTAGCAACAGGAGTGAATAATAATGCATTTAAGTACCTTACTATAAGTAACTCAGGAAAGTAAACATGTAATATGAAATACCAAGAAAGTATCATTAATAAAAGGAATAGCAAGATACCAGTCAATCTATGCATAATAGAGAAAAAACTAGTAACTTGTACTTTATATATTTGTAAATGTGGAGAAAGAGGTCTATCACTCATAAAATCCGTTATCGGGAAATTAAAACAAAGTAGAAGTAAAGACAGCAGTATAGCACATAACAACACCATCATTAAAAATGGTAAATTATGTGCAAAGCCTAAGGAGGTAATCCAGCTGCAGATTCCCCTACTGCTACCTTGTTACGACTTCACCCCAGTCACCGATCCCACTTTAAATAACTCCCTCCTTGCGGTTAGGTCGTTAGCTTCGAGTGAAACCAATTCCCATGGCGTGACGGGCAGTGTGTACAAGACCCGAGAACGTATTCACCGTGGCGTGCTGATCCACGATTACTAGCGATTCCAACTTCATGCACTCGAGTTGCAGAGTACAATCCGAACTGAGATGGCTTTTAAGGGATTAGCTTAGCCTCGCGACTTTGCAGCCCATTGTAGCCACCATTGTAGCACGTGTGTAGCCCACTCCATAAGGGCCATGATGACTTGACATCATCCCCACCTTCCTCCAGTTTATCACTGGCAGTTTCCTTAAAGTCCCCAGCACTACCTGATGGTAACTAAGGATGAGGGTTGCGCTCGTTGCGGGACTTAACCCAACATCTCACGACACGAGCTGACGACAGCCATGCAACACCTGTGTGAAACCCGGCCGAACCGACCCTATCCCTTCGAATAGGTATAATTTCCATGTCAAGGAGTGGTAAGGTTTTTCGCGTTGCATCGAATTAAACCACATGCTCCACCGCTTGTGCGGGTCCCCGTCAATTCCTTTGAGTTTTAATCTTGCGACCGTAGTCCCCAGGCGGAATGTTTAACGCGTTAGCTGTAATACAGAAAGTAAAACTTCCAATATTTAACATTCATCGTTTACAGCGTGGACTACCAGGGTATCTAATCCTGTTTGCTCCCCACGCCTTCGCGCCTCAGCGTCAGATTTGAACCAGATAGACGCCTTCGCCACTGGTGTTCCTCCTAATATTTACGAATTTCACCTCTACACTAGGAATTCCTCTATCCTCTTTCAATCTCTAGATTAGCAGTTTTAAAAGCAATTCCAAGGTTGAGCCTTGGGATTTCACTTTTAACTTACTAATCCGCCTACGCGCCCTTTACGCCCAATAATTCCGAATAACGCTAGCCCTCTCCGTATTACCGCGGCTGCTGGCACGGAGTTAGCCAGGACTTCTTCTGTGAGTACAGTCATCATCTTCCTCACTAAAAGAGCTTTACAACCCAAAGGCCTTCTTCACTCATGCGGCATGGCTGGATCAGGCTTTCGCCCATTGTCCAATATTCCCCACTGCTGCCTCCCGTAGGAGTCTGGACCGTATCTCAGTTCCAGTGTGGCTGACCATCCTCTCAGATCAGCTATAGATCATTGCCTTGGTAGGCTATTACTCCACCAACTAGCTAATCTAATATAGGCTCATCTAATAGCAATAAATTTTTCCCCCGTAGGGCGTATACGGTATTAGTTGCCGTTTCCAACAATTATTCCGTACTACTAGGTAGATTCCTATACATTACTCACCCGTCCGCCACTAAGTTATACCATAGCAAGCTACAATATAACTCCGTTCGACTTGCATGTGTTAGGCCTGCCGCCAGCGTTCATTCTGAGCCAGGATCAAACTCTCAAATTTGGACTTCAACCTATAAAAGGTTGAGGGTACATCGGATAAATCCGACAAAAAATAATTTAGCTTAATACTGCTGTCTTTATTTCTACTTTAGAAATATTTTAATCTCCAACTATTCAAACAACTTTGGGAACATTATTATGTGATATAATCACTATGTCAATATGTTTTTGCAAATCAAAAGCATTAATGTATAGATATATAACTATTTGGAATATTACCATGAAAAAATACATCTTTCTGCTTGCACTCGCGCCAATGTTAGTTGGCATCACATTATACTTATTGCGCAACATTGATAACACAAAACAATCTATAACTGCAGGTGACAAGTTTTACGAAGTATTATTCTTAAAAAAAGATAATAAGCCGCTGCTAGAAGAAATAGATTCAAATTGGGAGTATTTAGCAAATTTTGAACGCGCATTCAATCATATCTCAGATTCAATGCCAACAGACACAGCATCTATTTATAATGATTTGGCAGATGATAAAGATGCTCCTGGTGTTTTGCGTGAGTTAGCACAATATTTAGAAGTAATGAGCTTACTTCACTCCAACGGTGAAAAAATAAATAAAGACAAAATTGATAATTTAGAATCAAGCACAGTGTATCCTTATTCAAGCCAAGAAGCTATTGCTGTAGTAAAGATACACAATAACGACGTTAAGGGTGGAACTGAAATATTGCGTTCCCTATTAAATGATAGAAAATGCCCTATCCTAATCAAAGCTAATGCACAAGAATTACTCAGGATATATGGGAGTTAACTCATTGGACTTTTTGCATAGCTTTTGGCAGCGCATCGGATGAAACGAAAAAGCTGACTTGACACCCTTCGCCAGCCCCCTTATCATGATAGTGAAGCTATTGTATTTGCTTTCGCCAATCTGCAGATTAAAAGGTAAGGATTACTT
>NZ_JAPQLF010000118.1:0-8382 GCF_028982105.1 Wolbachia endosymbiont of Drosophila bicornuta
TATACATCCTCTAAAAGAAATCAAAAATTGTTGAACTGGTCAATATTTATAACTAATGTTCCAGAAAATAAAATTAGTGCTGAGCAAGTATTAACGATTTACAGAGTAAGGTGGCAAATTGAGTTATTATTTAAATTGTATAAAAGCCATATCAGGCTTGATAAGGTAAAAGGAAAGCCATGCAGAGTATTATGTGAACTATATGCTAAATTGTGTGCAATTCTTATATTTCACGGCATAGTTGGTTGCACAGAAGTGAAAAAGAATACAGAACTTAGCTTAACAAAGGCATTTATTGATCTAAAAAGGCGGGTTAGAGAGTTATTTTTAGTATTAACCAAAATTAATAGTTTAAAAGCATTTCTTAAAAAACTCACTATAACTTGGTCGCGATTTTCATTAAAAGACAAACCTAGAAGGGCTAGAGTATCCACTTTAACCTCTCTAAATTTGCTCACAATCTCTTAACTTGACGCGTATGGATTATCAAACTGTGCTCCCTTATACCTATATTTTGAGCTTTGTAATTCCTCGCTCGTCACCCCTTTAGATACGAAGCCATTAATAGCATTATCTAACTCTCTTTCAACAATATCTAAATTAGCGCCACTTTTTGGAATTATCATAATATCAATGTAGCCATCACTAAAAGCTAGGCTATTATAATAAGCAAACACTGATACTGCCACATCTTTATCTAAAACCAAATCTTTATACAGTTTGCTGGATTTGCCGCCACCTAAAATGTCAACCGCTAAATGAGCAGCAGAGGCTTCATTTATGTGATCAAATAAGGGAACACGATAACGAAAATATAAAACTGATTCTTTTACTTCAGTGCTCTCTAAGGTCACCGATAGACCTCCATTATGCACTGGATCCTGATTTTGGTAATGTCTCATTACAGGCTTAGCTTTAATTTCGCCATATTTTTCTTCTGCTAATTTCACTACTTCATCAAACTCCACATCAGCCACAATCAGCAATATTGCATTACCAGGGTGATAATCACTATCGTGAAACCTCACTATGTCATCCTGATTGTAAGTTTTGATATCCCTCTCCCAGCCAATAACAGATCTACCATAGCCATTACGGTAAAATGCACTATCCATTTCTTCCCACAACAAGCTATGAGGTTGGTTATCAAATCTCATTTTTCTTTCTTACAGTACAATGTTTTTTTCTCTATCTATTTTGTCTTGAGTAACATTAAAGTTTCCCATTCTATCTGCTTCAACTTCCATTGCCAGTGGTAAATCTTTTTTGGGGACCAACTCATAATAACAGGTATATTCTTTAGTGGTAAACGCGTTAAATTGAGCCCCAATGCTACTCATAGTGGCTTCTATATCTGTGAACTTTCCTGTGGTTTCAAACATTAAATGTTCAAAGTAGTGAGCCAATCCTGCTTTGCCGATTGGATCATCCATTCCACCAATTTTGTATATTACTGCATGTAAAACGGCTGGAATCCGATGATTAGAAACAACATGAACATCTAGTCCGTTACTGAGTTTAGTATATTTTATGTTGTGCTCTATGTTTAAAGCATTCGAAGAAATTGGGTAAGTAAAAAAAAGTACAGGTAGTATAAGAAAACTAAAAAACTTATGAAGCATTATTTCGACCTAATATAAAAACAATTATTTTATTCCTCATTTTGTTTAGAAATAAGCATATCGTATATATACCACTTATATAACAATGTAAACATTCCACAAACTATAGATAAATCTGCTAAATTAAAGGCTGGCCAATACCAATCATCAATATGAAAATATATGAAATCATATACAGCTCCCCAATAGATCCTATCAACTACGTTTCCGACTGCTCCACCAATCATCAGAGAAAAACCAAGGTAAGTTGACTGACCGTCAGACTTGTATATCAAATATGCAAGTATACCAATTATTAGTATTGAAAATGCTGAAAAAAAGAAACCGCCATGTGGTAAAGCGCTACACATTCCAAAACTAATACCTGAATTCCAAACTTCAACTAGTTTTATAAAACTAGCGATCTCAATTGATTCTCCTTCATCAATCAATGAGTTTATGTACAATTTGCTCGTTTGGTCAATCAATACTATAATTAATATAACAACTAAGCATAACTTTTTCATAAATTTGCCTTTAACCTATAAACTTTAAGTATATCATAATTTATCTGTTTTGTTAACTCCTCAATACTATGGAATTTTTTTTCTGACCTTATGAATTTTAAAAGTTGTATATTGACTTTATGACTATATACGTCTTCATCAAAATCGAATATGTGCATTTCTATTATAGGCTTTTTCAGATCCTTAAAAGTAGGTCTCATACCAATATTGACTACTCCATATAACCAATTTGGATTACTATCAGGAAAAGTCACTCTAGCGTAATATGTGCCAAATTTAGGTTTTATCATGCAATCTTCTATAGGAATATTTATGGTTGGAAATCCTATTTCTCTACCTCTACATGCACCTTGTGTCACAACACCAGAAACTTGATAAGGCCTGCCGAGCAATTTATTAGCAATTTCTATTTCGCCCCTTTGTACATACTCCCTTATTGAAGAAGAAGAGCAAATTTTGCCGTCAATTATTAATGGCTCTAATTTAGTCAAAGAGTATCCATACGTTTCAGAATATTTCTCTAGAGTTAATATATTACCCAATCGTTTATGACCAAAAGTGCAATTTTCTCCGACAATTATGTGTTTAGCGCCATATTTATCTATTAAAATCTTACTGATAAAGTCATCGCAGCCAACCTCAGAAAAACCTCTATTAAAATTAATAATATACAAGTAATCTATACCATAGCTGCTGATCAGTTCCTTTTTTTGTTCTTGGTCTATTAACCTAAAATTGTTTCTACCAAATAAAACAGTTGATGGGTGAGGCTCAAAAGTTAAAACTGCAGAGGGTAATCCTCTTTCTTGTGCTACCTTCTTTAGAGTAGAAATTGCAAACTCGTGTCCTAAATGAATGCCATCGAAATTTCCGAAGGTTAGTGCTATATTATTTTCTATTCCTTGCTCACAATTATAAATAATTTTCATACAATTTGATGTTTTTACATGTTTCTTATATATAATAACTATATTTTAGTAAGCTACGGAGATAAATTGTGAAAAATGTTGTGATATATGTAAAGAAGGGCTGTCCATACTGCATAAGGGCAAAGGATTTACTAGATAAAAAAGGTGTGAAGTATGAAGAAATTGATGTGCTCAAAAACTCAGATCTATTTAACGACATAAAATCAAAGTATAACGTTAGAACAGTTCCACAGATTTTTATCAACGATAAGCACATTGGGGGGTGTGACAAATTGATGGATCTTGGAAAAGAAGGAAAGTTGGATGATATGCTAAATAATAATGACAATCACACTGATGTCACAACCTACACAAACAGCAATGATGAATGTGGAGAGTGTGTTATACCACATGATGATTTTATGTAACTTTTTATCTTGTTTTGTCGTGTAATACGTAAATGAAAACTAGTATGCTCACTTTAAACAATTCTTAATGAATTAAAAATACAATTCATTCAGTGAGTTTTTTTAGTGGGAAAAAATGACAAAAAATATTTCAATTATTAGCAGAAACTTAATTAGTATCGAATTAGTTAACAAACAAGATTTAGAGAATTTCATCAAGATTTTCACAGTGCTTGATAAACATATAGCAGCTAAAACACTTTTTACAGAAGAAGTGAGAATAGAGTATAAACAACACAACGGCATAGAAGTTGTTGAATTGCTAAAAGATACAGACTTTACATATCATGGGGTTGAAAATGTATTGAACCACCTGAGTAAACATGGAATGAAGGTGCCCAGCAGTGTTATAGGACACACCCTTTTTGCTGCATACAATCATGCACTTGAATTTAAGGATGTAGCATTTTCCTTTTCTGAAGGCTCTCCACAATTTAACATCAGAGTGAGTAAGAACACCTTCATAATAACTCCTATGAGTGAGGAGAATTTGGAATTGAATTCACAAAGTAGCAAGAAATTAATAGAGTCGTTACAGAGCGAAAAAAATATTTATGATTGTATAGTAGAAGAAAATACCATTGAAGTTATAGTGCATTCTGAAATACATCAAGCTATAAATTTGATTATAAAATCACTGATAAAGTCTCGCATTTTAGCAAAAGAGGAAGAAGGAAAATTCAAAGAGAAATTGAGACAACTTGCTTTTAAGGATCAAGCTTTTGTTGAGTATTCCAGTATCAAAGCCATCAGTAGGTATCCACATAATCATCCTCTGAGAAAGCATGAAAGTGTTACTAAGGATATAGAAAATATTTTATGTGATTTCATAGCAAATGAGAATAGCGAGTTCGCTATAGAGCGGTTAAATAGGCTGAGCTCAGCAGTTTCTCCGGATACTCCAAGAATCATCACTAAAACTATAGATAAACTTGTTAAGTTTCACTAAGATATACGAGAGCCAATAGATTTCTTGTATTACCTTTTGTCATCCAAGTAGCCTTGGCTACTTGGTTCTTTTTTTGGGTTCCAGCTATGTACATAGCTGTATGAACATTGTAGCCGTTGTTCAAGTAGCCCGCAGAAGCGAAAAACTTACTTGACAAACTCCGCCAACTCCCTTATCATGAAACTGAAGCTATTTATTTATCTTCTCTGTACAGATTAAATGACAAAAAAACTCACGTATCTGGCGTCTCATGTTTAATTTTTTGCACTATGTGCACCTTGTGTCTTTATAAAACTTCTAGGTTTTTACCTAATATAAGCTAAAATGCGCTTATAAAGCATTTAAAACATAAAAAAACGCCAACTTAAAAAATGGATAGTGAATAACTAGCTACCCCAGGGTTTCTTTTGCCTTTTTTTCTGTTTAGTAAATTTCTTAATGTTTATAATTTAGATTAGTTGCTGCTTAAAAGCAACTGAATCGCGGTCATTAAACGTTTAGAATAAAAAAACGCCATACTTGAAAGTATAATGTAAGTAATTAGCCAACCACGGGGCTTCTTTTGCCTTTTTTTCGTTTGGCAAATTTTTTAACATTTATAGCTAAACGACAACCGTCATCCCGCTACTTGTGAGCGGCTGAGATACCGTGGCGGTATGACGGTTCGCGGTGGCATGACGTAGAATTTTATACTCACCAACTCAGTATTCCAACCTGGATTGTATCTTATCGGTAAAAAAGAAGAGCTATTTTAGGAAGTTTTTATAGGACTAAAACCAAAGAAAACTTGCATATAAGTTTATCAAGATGTAAAATTAAAGTTATTTTAAAAGAATAGGTTAATTATGAATCTTGTAACAAAATCTGCTATCGATTTTACTGCTTCATCTGTTCTCTCTGACGGAGAAATTGTTGATGATTTCTGTCTGAGTAAGCGCATAAAAAATAAGTATGCTGTCCTTTTTTTCTATCCACTTGATTTTACTTTTGTTTGCCCAACTGAATTGATATCGCTCAATAATAGAATAAATGAGTTTGCAAAGCGTGGTGTTGAAGTGATAGGAATAAGTGTAGATTCAAAATTTTCACATTATAAATGGCGAAACACTCCAGTTAATGATGGTGGTATTGGAGAGATTAGCTACACTTTAGTGTCTGATATCAAAAAGTCTATATCAAGAGACTATGGGGTCTTATATGATGACTCAATTGCGCTGAGAGCAACTTTCGTTATTGATGATAAATTTATTGTACGTCATCAATCGATAAATGATTTGCCTTTAGGGCGTAATATCGATGAATTCGTTAGAATCGTTGATGCAATTAAACATAATGAGGAGCATGGTGAAGTATGTCCAGCAGGGTGGAAGAAAGGTAAGCCAGCAATGCAGGCAAGCGATGAAGGAGTAGCTGATTATCTAAACTCATACAGTGAAGAATTATAAATTTAGTACAAAAGTTCTTATTATTGGATCTGGGGCAGCGGGTTATGCTGCCGCTGTATATGCAGCACGTGCAAACTTAGAGCCAATTGTAGTAACGGGAATGCAGCCTGGTGGTCAGCTTACAATTACTACAGATGTTGAAAACTATCCCGGTTTTGTTTCAATACAGGGTCCAGAACTAATGGAGCAAATGAGGTTTCATGCAGAAAAGGTTGGAGCAAAAATAATAGATGATGAGATAAAAAGCGTTGAACAACTTGAGGACTTTAATGAGTATAGATTTAGATCTTCTGGTAATATCAATGACTACTATTCAGATGCAATTATCATTGCATCTGGTGCGCAAGCGAAGTGGCTTGGTTTAGAAAGTGAAAAGAAATTTCAGGGTTATGGGGTTTCAGCTTGTGCGACTTGCGATGGTGCATTTTTTAGGAATAAAGTTGTAGCTGTGATTGGTGGTGGAAACACTGCTGTTGAAGAAGCAATATTTTTAACTCGATTTGCCAAAGAAGTGATATTAATACACAGGCGTGATAAATTAAGAGCGGAAAAAGTAATGCAAGATAGGCTCTTTAAAAATGATAAAATAAAAGTAATGTGGAACCATACAGTAGAGCAGATTCTTGGAGAAGAAAATCCAAAAAGGGTTGCTGGTATTGCGATTAAATCAGCAGAGATCGATAAAACCCAAGAATTAAAAGTGGATGGAGTGTTCATTGCAATCGGGCATGCACCAAATGCGGGTATTTTTAAAGGCTTTGTTGAAATGGATGAGCAGGGTTACATCATTACAAAACCTGGAACAACTTTAACTAGTAGGGCGGGAGTGTTTGCTGCAGGTGATGTTCAAGATAAGGTATATCGTCAAGCAGTAGTTGCAGCAGGAACAGGATGCATGGCTGCGCTTGATGCAGAAAAGTTTTTGGAGTCGTAGTTATAGCTCTTTTTACAATAATCCGAACAGACCGTAATATGCTACTGGCCTGCTATAGCAATAAACACATATCTTATCGCATTCGGACTATTATAAGAAAGGCTATAATTCTAGGATTTTAGATAAATTGCTTGCAATTTTCCTTTTCTTTTACATAATTATATTAGTAAATCATTAATAAAGAGCGTTTAGTATGCCTTATAGAAACGGTGTAGCATATTATAGAGCTTATGGAGGTGGTGATAACACGGCATCGCAAGCTCGAAATCCGACAACTTCAAGACAGCTAAGTGAATCAACAAAACAGCTATTTAAGGCTATTGATGATGGAGACCTAGAAGATTTTAAAGAAGCTCTGGCAGAGGGTGCGGATGTTAATGCCTTTGATAAAGAAGGCATGACACCTTTGATGTTCATAGTTACTAATTTGTCTGCAGGCTCTGAAACAGAAAAAGAATATCGGAATATGATTAGGTTGCTCCTACTGCAACGGAGCATAGATGTTAATATTTCTGAACAAAATAATAACAATACAGTTTTGCATCTAGCAATGTGCTTTCAACAAAAGAAAACTTTACAACTCTTACTAAGTCATCCAAACATAAACACTTATCTAACCAATAAAAACCATCAAAATCCTGAGGAATGTGCTAGACAAAATCGTCCTGGGCATTTGATAATAGAAATACAAAAAGCACAGAAAGGAAAAGAATTATTAGCTGCTCTTTCTAGCGGAAATATTTGCCAAGCGAAAACACTATTGAATCAAGAGCTTCATCCTAATTGCTGGAGAAGAACCCAAGATGGAAGAATAAAAACACACTTAGCTTAATTATTCGATTATGTTTACGAACGATAACAGCAGATGAAAAAGAAGTATTGACAAAACTTTTAAAACATAAAGACCTAGATTTTAGTTACGAGCAGTATGCACAATTAAAGCAAACAATTGAACAAGCTATTCAGAGCCGATTAACTGATACTATTAATAGAAAAGATTTAGATGATGTGAAAAAATTAGTAGAAGATAATTGTTTTATAAATCGTGCAGTTGTTACTGCTGCATTGTGGGGTGTTGATAATCCAGTTAACTCTATTAAAGATTATTTAAATGAAAAATTTCCTGCAAATACGAATAATATACCAGAAGATTTTGAGAAGTTTTTACAAGGGCTTGAAAGAACAAAAGCTCAACTTGTAGAGAAAGAGCAAGAGCTAACGAATAAAACTAGCAAAATTTCACTATTAGAAAGAGATTTAGGGCAAGTAAGACAGAAAAAATCGGCTCAAAAAACAAAAATCAATGATCTAAATAGTGAAGTATAGCCTTTCTTATAATAGTCCGAATGCGATAAGATATGTGTTTATTGCTATAGCAGGCCAGTAGCATATTACGGTCTGTTCGGATTATTGTAAAAAGAGCTATAACTCGACTTAATAGAATTGTGTATGGAAGAGCAAGCGACACTGTCGAAATTTTACAATTATAGCACTTCTCGCAATAGTCCGAATAGGATAAGATATGTGCTTATGGCTATGGTAGAGCAGTAG
>NZ_JAPQLF010000119.1:0-36714 GCF_028982105.1 Wolbachia endosymbiont of Drosophila bicornuta
TATACATCCTCTAAAAGAAATCAAAAATTGTTGAACTGGTCAATATTTATAACTAATGTTCCAGAAAATAAAATTAGTGCTGAGCAAGTATTAACGATTTACAGAGTAAGGTGGCAAATTGAGTTATTATTTAAATTGTATAAAAGCCATATCAGGCTTGATAAGGTAAAAGGAAAGCCATGCAGAGTATTATGTGAACTATATGCTAAATTGTGTGCAATTCTTATATTTCACGGCATAGTTGGTTGCACAGAAGTGAAAAAGAATACAGAACTTAGCTTAACAAAGGCATTTATTGATCTAAAAAGGCGGGTTAGAGAGTTATTTTTAGTATTAACCAAAATTAATAGTTTAAAAGCATTTCTTAAAAAACTCACTATAACTTGGTCGCGATTTTCATTAAAAGACAAACNTAGAAGGGCTAGAGTATCCACTTTAACCTCTCTAAATTTGCTCACAATCTCTTAACTTGACGCGTATGATTGATAACAGAGGAAGATGATGAAGCATTAGAAGAACAGCTGGAGGGCATAAATCAGGAATTAGAACTTGAACGTTTACAAAATGCTTCCTTAAAAGAAGAAAATAGAGAATTAAGATCTGCAATTGAAGGACTTGAAAAGAGTTATAAGGGACTTACAGAAGATGCAGGCGAACGAGAAGAGGAACTAAACAAATACAAACAAGATAAAAAAGCAATGCAGGATAAAGTTGATGAACAACAGAAAACTATATTTGATCAATACATGATAATAAGAGAGCAAGGAGAAGAAATTGAAGCTACTAGGAAAGATAATGAAAGTCTGCAAGCACAAATAATAGAACTTAAGAGTAGGTTAAAGGACAAGGAGGATAAATTAATTGAATTGAATCAACAATGGCAAGCTAGCAAATTAGTGGCTTTACTTAAATCACAGACTGATAAATTGTGTCAGGCTAAAGACAAAAATACTGAATTAGAAAATAAAGTCAGTGACTTAGGTCATGAAAACAAAGCTCTAAGATTAAGTGTGAATACATTGACTGCTCAATTGGGTGAAATGGAGAACTTGGGGAAGCAATTACAAAGTGTTCAAGAATCTAAACAACAATTGGAGATTGATTTAGAAGGTCAATTGAAAGCTGACACTAAGAAACTACAGGAAGCAAAAGAAGGTCAATTGGCTAAAAAGGCAGGTGCAGTGAGTACAGTATCTACTGCAAAATCAACTCTTTCAAAATTACGAAACTTGCCCAATAAGCTTTCTAGGGATAAGGGTCTCAATAACTTTTTATCTGGGAAAAACGAGGAGTTAAAAAAAGGTTTTCCTGAATTTAAAGAGAAACACTTTTGCCATAACGTGCTTAATGAAACTATAAAGTCTCTATCAAATCAAGATGATGGCAAATTTGAAAGCAGTAAGCTGCTTGAATTATTAGAAAGTAATTTGAAACAATCCGCAAGGGAGATCATAGAAGCTAAGGTTAAAGAAGTTGTCAACGAACATTGTAACATTGGAAAAAATATGGGTAAAGAACTACGAGATGACACGTTAAAAGCCAAGTTGTCACCTTCTGTTAGAAAATGCGTAAAAAAATTAGAATTTAACAAACAAGAAGGGGTAAATAAGATTGTAGACTCTATCTTGCACAGCTTTAATAGCAAGAATAATAATAACGACTCAGGAGAATTGCTTAAAGAAATTGTTACAGGAAAATTAACAGAGGCTAAAATGAAATGTTTTTCAAATAAGATTCAAGAGTTATAGCACTTCTCGCAATAGTCCGAATAGGATAAGATATGTGCTTATGGCTATGGTAGAGCAGTAGCATATTATGATCTGTTCGGATTATTGTAAAAAGAGCTATACAACTGGCATTAAGCATAAGAGATAAATTTTTATCTCCAGATCAGGGAATGTGTAATCAAACTCAAGGAGGAGTAAACGAATATCAATTAACAGAAAAAGCTAAAAAAGAACATATACCTAATTCCTCTACGAGTTCCCCTAATATTGCAAGCATAAATTCATTGAACAGTCAGAAAGCAGTTAGAATAGGCTCTTAGCATAAAGCACCAGCTCCTCTTTTGTTAAAGTGTAGGAGCTATCTTCCCAATGTTGTTTTAGCAATTCCAAGTTTCTACCTAAACTTTTTCCTGGCTGGTGACCTATACTTATTAAATCATCGCCAGATAAAGGAAATTTTGGAATATTGAATGTGTTAGCAAATGAAATGTATTCATCAACATTTTCTCCAGACTCAACACCACAAATTTTCACTAAATCACAATATAATTCTCTACCAAATAAAGATATGTATTTTTTTTGCTCTTTTTCTGAGAGTTCTGTTTTGATATCGTTGGATAGTAAAAATAGCAGCTTTTTCTTTTGCTTGTTCGAAAGACGTAAAAATTTGCTTACATATTCTCCAAGACTTAGCCTGTAATTTTTTTTAGTAGTCCTAAGGAGTAACGCTAATTTTACTAGTGCATCAGTGCCCAAAAGAAGCGGCGAAGACAGAATTTCGCATTTTACTTCTTTTGGGATAATCTTTTGCAAAACATCAGATTCTTGCATGCTCTTAAGTGTTGGAAAAGGATCATTGCACTCCAGCAATTTAAGTATTTCATCTCTTATTCTCTCTCCAGAGAGGTTTTGAATCATATGCGAATGCTTTTTGCATACGTTTAGTATTTCATCACTCAAATCTCCGACACATATTTTTGCATGAAAACGAAATGCTCTTAAAATACGTAGATAGTCTTCTTTAATTCTATCTTCAGCATTGCCTATAAAGTTTAACCTTCGCGCTTTTAAGTCCTCTATACCACCAAAGTAGTCATATATATGGCCATGCTTATCTGCATACAGAGCATTAAATGTAAAGTCGCGCCTTGAAGCATCCGCTTGCCAATTATTGGTAAATTCTACTTTTGCATGCCTACCATCACATTTCACATCATGCCTTAGTGTTGTGATCTCAAAAGATCTTTGATTTAGAACCGCAGTGATAGTTCCATGTTTTAAGCCAGTTGGAATAGTTTTTATATTACGGAGTTTTAGCGCTTTAATCGTTTGATTGGGAAGCAAATTAGTAGCTAAATCGATGTCGTGGACATCACGCTGCAAAATTGAGTCTCTCACACACCCGCCGACAAGCCTAGCCTCACCACCAAATTCCTCTATGGCATCAATAATTAAACTAGTCTCATGATCAACTTGCATTTAGGTTAGTACGTACTGCAAGTTCATATTATATGAAATGCTTGCAAAAGCCCTATATAAAAATATACAGGGCTATCAAGATTTTACAAGTTGTGGTGCTCGTTGTTGATGAAATGGTTCTGCCATCGATTCCGTACCACATCTTAGTAAACTTGAAGGGTTTTGCTGCTCTATGCGCTGCTTTATATCACTAACGCACTGCCCTAGAACATCACCAATTTTTCCATCAGCATTTTCTGCCAATAACTTATCAAATCCCTTTTCAACCTCTGCTCTCTCAGAGATATCCTTTGAAAGGTTACAATATTCTAAGATCTAGTCTAGCTGCAGTTTTTTTGCTAATAGGAAATCTTCTTGTTCTTGCTCTTGTTTAAGTTTGGTTTCCTCTTGCAGTTGTTTTGCTAAACTTTTATTTCTATCAAGCAATGGTTCGAAATGCAATCCGCCTTTGTTTATTATATGCACAATACTACTATCATCATAATCAACTTTATTGTATTCACCTGCACTTTTTGAACCTGAATTGTCTATTAATTCATGCAAAGACAGATCTTGGTTATCAACAGCCTGGTTCTCTATAACATGTAGCTTTACCTTATACTTTTCACAAAGTATTCTGCCTTCAACGTCAGGATCACCACACCTACTGTTACGCATAATGTCTGCTGTATAATCATCTACAGTTTCACTACGGTGCTGGCCATTGTTATCATGACTACTGACAATTGCATTTGTAAACCACTTTGGTGGATTCTTTTGCGCAAATTCCCTACAATCATTTCTTAATTTTTCGGCAGTAACTTGCTCTCCTGTCTGTTGTTCTAGACTTTGCCTGAACGAGTCAAAAAAACAGCTTCCATTACCAGTTGCTTGTCCTACATAGAAATTGTCAGTGTAAGGGTTACTATTTAAAAGAGTTATTTCTTGCCCTGAGATCCTGGGCCTTTTTATTCCAACCCCAACATCATGAAAGTCACTTGGTAGTTTCCGTTTCTTAGGTGTAGTCATAGTTTTACCTTAATTTAAGCTATATATTACTATACCAACAAAATTGTCAATAAACGACCGATTAAGTATAGCAGAAATTTTTAAATTATGCAATAGTTATAATTTTACATAGCAAATATGAGTTTTAACTGCGGTATAGTTGGGTTACCAAACATAGGAAAATCAACCTTATTTAATGCGCTTACAGAGTCAAGTGCAGCCGAAGCTGCAAATTATCCTTTTTGCACAATCGAGCCAAATATAGGCAAGATTTCGATAAAAGATCAACGTTTGAAACAAATCGCAGCAATTGCAGGCTCAGAGAAGGTAATCTACAACCAATTAGAAGTTGTAGATATTGCAGGTCTGGTAAAGGGTGCGAGTAAAGGCGAAGGGCTCGGCAATAAATTTTTAAGCCATATCAGAGAAGTTGATGCCATCGTTCATCTGCTCAGGTGCTTTACGGATGACGATATCAGCCATATACACAGTAAAATAGATCCAATATCAGATGCTGAAGTGGTAGAAATGGAATTAATCCTAGCTGATATTGATAGCATAGAAAAAAGGCTTCCTCAATTGGAAAAGAAAGCAAAGCAAGGTGATAAAGAGCTAAAGAGACAACTTGAATTAATGCAAGAGGTATTAGCTACTTTAAAATTAGGTAAACCTGCAAGAAGTTTGGAGAATATCGATGGAGATGAGATGAAGTTGCTTCAATTGCTGACAACAAAGCACGTTATGTACGTTTGCAATGTTGAAGATACAAATGTTATAACTGGCAATGAATTATCTAAAAAGGTAGAGAGAATGGCAGAGGAAAATAAGAGCAAATTTTATTGCATTTCAGCAAAACTCGAAGCAGATATTGCAAATCTTGATAGTGAAGAGGAAAAACAGAGTTTTTTATCAGAATTTGGCTTACAAGAATCAGGGCTTGATGGAGTAGCGCGTATTATGTATGAAGTGCTGAGTATGATAACTTTCTTTACTGTAGGGCCAAAAGAAGCACGAGCTTGGCCAGTAAAAATAGGATCAACAGCCGATAAAGCAGCAGGTGTAATCCACACTGATTTTGAGAAAGGCTTTATAAAAGCAGAAACGATAGGCTTTGCAGACTACATAAAGTATGGAAGTGAACCGGCTTGTAAAGACGCAGGAAAAATTCGCTTTGAAGGCAGAGATTACATCGTGCAAGATGGTGATATAATGCACTTTAGGTTTAATGTGTAGTTTATTATGCAGCCACTTATTTAAAGTTAAGTTTTCTGGATCCCAGTGTCTGGGCACTGGGATGACATCCTCTCCAGCGGAGATTGCTCTCAGATCACAATGTTCGTACAGTAAGCACTGACCACTTTGCTTCAATATTTGCGATGCCCCTGAACAGATACAAAAAATCTATTGTTTTTTTATAAATTAAATCCTAAGGCATTTTTTACTGTAGATTAATCATTTGATTATAGTATCATTTTAATTAAGCTTATGCTTGGGATATTTATGAAGAATATTTTATATTTTATATTATTAGCTGTCGTATTCGGATCACCCATCCTGTTTGCCGTAGAGCAGCTTGAAGAAAAGAAAATTGAATCAGTTCATAAAAACGAAAATGTAGGTGTAAGGAAGCAAGATAGCACAAATCAAAAAGATGAGTTGAAAAGCAACGTCGATGCTAAACAAACACAAGAGGCTGAGAGCAAAAGATTAGACGGCACTACCGATAAAGAGAAACTGCAACACAACGAGAACAAAGCTTTCGTGGTTGAAAAAACTATAAGTGAAGGTGAAAGGATTGATAAAGATTTGCCAAATGACCAGCTAGAAGGAAGCACAGACAAATTTGCTCAAGATTTACCAAATGTGGCCAATAAAGAAGTGAATAAAGATTTGAAACCAGAGCCTTTGCCTTTAAGTGCTGATTTAAATGAGAATACAGCTAACCCGCAAAAAAATCTACAAGCTGATCAGAAGATTGATATAAAAGATAATGAACTTTCAAAAAGTGATGCGAGTCAATTATTAGAGGAAAAAAAAGAAAAAGTAGAGAGTCAGTTTGAAGAAAAAAAAGTGAAAGAAACAAACAGTAATTCCAAGGACCGCAATAGAGTAAAACCTATAACTAAAAAAGATGAAAGTGAAAAGAAAAATTTACAAAAATGGACAAAGCTAAACAGAGAACCAATAAAAGAATGGGGTCATAAAGACATACAAAGCAAGTCAATATATAAACGACAATATGATAGCCTTAATGAGCATCTTCCTACAACTGTGTTTATTGATGATTACAGTAAGCAATTTTTTTACTGCATTAAGAAGAACAACTTAACTTGCTTAAGAGGAGTAATAAGTAAGCTAGAAAAAATTGGATTAACAATTCAAGAGATACTAAGGTTTAGAAATAAATTGGGTGATACTCCTCTCATTTATTCAGTTAAACAAGGTGAGGTAGACATAGTGCGATTTCTCTTATTACAAGGTGCTGATCTTAGAGTAGTTAACAATAATTTTCAATCCCCAATTGATATAGCAATCGAAAAAAAGCAGATCAATATAATAAATGCGATTGCCGAAATGATGCCACACCTTTTGGAGGATAGAAAAATAGACAATAAAGAAAGCTCAGCAATGTACGATTGGGCTGTGAAAACGAAAGAAAACAATGAGTCGCAGTGTGATAAGCAAGATGATTAGATTTTTGATGTTAATTTTAGTTGGTCATTTATGTTATGGAAACGAAACAAATGATGAAAAAAATCAGATTAGTGATTTTTTAAAAGCTCTGCATGATGTAAAATACGTATCTTACAGTAAAAAAGACTTTGCTGAATTTTTGGTGCAGTGCCACAAAGAGGGCGTGCCAGAAGATTTTAAGAAAGGTTTTGGTTCTAACTTAAATGGAGCTAATTTTAACCAACTGTACCTAAGTAAATCTGTTTTTGATGGAGTAAGTCTGATTGGTGCCGATTTTTCTAACACCGATTTATCCGATGTGTCTTTCATTGATGTTGATTTACGTGGTGCTAATTTTTCCAATGCTAATTTACATGGCATTAAAATAAAAGGTACAAATTTGAGTTTTACAAAATTTGTTTCTGCAAACTTAACAGATATCGTATTTGATCAGTCTAATGTTAGTTATGCTGATTTTATCAGTTCAGATCTCAAAAAAGTAAGTATGCACAACGTAATTGGTTTGCATACTAATTTCTCGAATGTGAAAATGAATTTCTCCAACTTATCAAACTCGAATGTTAGCCACGTAAATTTTAGTGATAGTGAAATAAACGATACTGTTATGCAGAAAAACAACCTTGATAATGCAAGTTTCTTTGGAGTGGATGCATATAAATTAAAGATACAATTTTCTTCATTAAAAAATGCTAACATATATGGTGCAGAGTTAAAAGAATCAGACTTTACAGGTAGCAATCTTTCCGATGCCTGCCTTAATTCTTCTATCATAATTAACAGTAACTTCGACGAGGCTAATTTAAGCAACACACAAATTTCCTATGTGAATGACGATAATTCAAGTTTTGTTCAATCTATACTAAATGGTTCCAAGATAAAACATGCATATGTTTCTGAAGCAAATCTTCATGATGCTGATTTATCCAATATTGATTTTAGTTTTAGTGAACTGCATCAAGTTAATGTCTCTAATGCTGACATTCGTCACGGAAAGTTTCATAATACTAAAGTTGCAAATTCTAACATGAATGGCTCATTTTTTGACCATTCACTATTCACCTCTGCGAAGATAGAAGATTCAGACCTTTCTACAACTTCAATGTATAAGATAAAAATCCAAGACTCTCAAGTTTATAACAGTACACTTTCTCGCCATAATATTGATTCCAGTGAAATAGAAAATTCAACATTCTTTAATTTATTAGCTGATAATTCGAGCTGGTCCAATTTAAAAGTAACTAATTCGAATTTTATTGAAAGCGATTTCAGATCTTCTTTGCTTCACGCTAATGCCTTTAGGAAAACTAGCTTTTTTCTTAGCAATTTGAGTAATTCAACAATTAGTGATATGTCTTTTCTCTCTTCAAGCATATATAAAAGTTCAGTTGTTGATGCTCACTTAACAGGTTGCAAATTTGATAATTCAATTTTGATTGACAATAAAGGACAGAAAAAACTTGCAGGTTCAGAAAATGGTATAACTTCGATTAAAGATTTGCAAGAGAAAATATCACAGGGTGAAAAATTTAATGTAAATTATTCTTACTTTGAATTTAAGAATATGAATTTAGAAAATGCCGATTTTTCTAATTCAACATTGAGTAGAGCAAAATTTGTAAACGTTAATTTGAATAAGGCAAATTTTGAAAAGACCGATTTGCGCTATACTGTCTTTGATAACTCTTCTCTCATTGGCACCAACTTATCAAATTCTAATTTAGAAGGTTCTAGCTTTTTAAACTCTGATCCAAAAAGCACCATATTAAAAAATGCAAAGAAAAATGACCGTAAAAAGTGAGGGCGTATTATTGGTTCTATCCTCCCCTTCTGGAGCTGGAAAAACTACTATATCAGCAAAATTACTTGAGCAATCAACTAATTTAGTTAGGTCTGTTTCTATGACTACACGCAAGCCTCGCCCAGGCGAAAGAAATGGAAAAGACTATTTTTTCGTTACCGAAGAAAAATTTCACGAGTTATGCAAAGCTGGCCAAATGCTTGAATACGCCAAAGTTTTTGAGAATTTTTATGGTATACCAAGAAATTTTATAGAGCAAAACTTAAGCAATGGAATAAGTGTTTTACTCAGCATAGACTGGCAAGGAGCATTTCACTTATTCAAGCTCATGAGAAAAAAAGTTGTGAGTGTTTTTATACTTCCCCCTTCAATGGAAGAGCTTAGGTTGCGTTTGCAAAAGCGTAATAGTGATGATGCAAGCGAAATAGAGCGCAGATTAGCCGAAGCTCAAAAAGAGATAAGCAAACGTGATAAATATGATTATGTAATAATCAATGATGATATTGATAAAAGTGTAGAAGAGATAATCTCCATACTAAATAAAGAAAGACTTAAAAAACTAAAAGAAAAACCAAGTCTGGAAGACTGATAAAAACATCAATTTGGATATTTGCAGCTATAGTTTCTTATCCTATTTTAGCCAATAGCACATTTCACAGTTTAGCTATATTTATTATTTTTTAAGATTAAATGGTTAAAATAGTAGCAACTGTTCAAGTGAGGTTTAACTATGACGGCAAATTTTCTCACAGAAATTAATTTTCTGCCTTTCCACCTATACATATACAACGTTTAGCTCAATTTAAAAGTCAAACTTCTTGGTTGTTAGTTTAGTGCTGACAACTTAAATAGCTTTTAATATTGAGGTTTTAGTATGGGTATAGATATAACTGCACTAACTACTAATGCAGATAAATTAGGTGAATGCATAGATAAAAATAAAAAGCAAGAGCAGGATAGAAAAGACGAGCAATTGCACTGCACTATAGAGAGAAAGGTAAAAAAAGAAGAACACAAGCGTGAAAAACCAAGAGTTCAAGATGTAACCCTCAAGAAGTGTAAAAGGTTATTTGAAAAAGATGCTAGTCCTGAAGTATTAACTAAATTAGAAGAATCACTTAGAGAACAAGAAAAATATTATAGGTATTATGTCCAATGCTTCCTTCCAGTGCTAGATAAAGCAATAGAACGATCGAAAAAAATATCAAATGAAACAAAAGAGCGAGTAAAGCAAGCAATTTCAGAAATTACTTATAATAGCAAATATTGTAACCAAAATGATCGTAGGGACAGTGGAATTGAAAGTGACTACAGTAGGGATGCTGGTGATGATTATGAGAAACATTCAATCAGTAACACTAATACAGCAAATGAAGATCAAGAAGTAGAGAAAAGCAACGGAACAACGCATAATAATGTTCAATTACTAAAAGCGATCAAAAATGGAAATAACAGGAAATTTAGAAAATATCTAAAAGATTGTACGGATATTAGCAGCATAAAAGATGAAAAAGGAAATAATATTTTACACCTTATCGTGTCATTGGAAAAGAAACAGAAATGCAAGTTTCTAGGTACCCTAATAAAAACGGTCACCAAGGAAGATCTAGCACAACTCATTAATAGTGAAAATCAGACCCCTTTTCAGGTAGCACTAATTAACAAGGTAACAAAAGAAAAACATGAGTCTAATACAATTCGAAGTAACGATAACACACTTAAGTTTCTTACAAAATTGTTAGAGCATGGAGCCAGCTCTGATAATTTAGAATTATCTACAGAAGAATTACAAAACTTAAAAGAGGAGCAAAAGACATACTATCGTAATTTCTTAGAAAAATTAGCAGAGTCAGTAAAGAAGTCTAAGTTAGACCAAAAGACAGAAAACTCGGTAGTAATTAAAATCGCGAAAATTACCGACGGTGGTTACCAATTACATAAAGCAGTTTCAGATAAAAATATAGATAGATTTAATGATTTGCTACAGAGAGGTGATGATATTACTACTAAAAATGCAGATGGTGATACGGTCTTACACTGTGCTGTGACATTAAAGAAAGAAGCAAAGTGTAACTTTACTCAGCTTATACTAGAAAAAAACAAAGAACTGGTAAATACTCGAAACAAACAGCAAACACCTCTTCACCGATTACTTCAGTATATAAAAAAAAAGAGCGGGAAACAATCATGTACAGGTAAAAATTTTGAAAAAACTAAAAGGTATGAAACCCTAGAACTATTGCTAAAAAATGGTGCAGATATTACTGTGCAAGATAAAGATGAAAAAAATGCTCTGCACTATATTGCTTCATTCAAAGGAGAACAAAAAGTTGCATGTTTGAAGTTGACTTTAGGTAAGGATGAATTTAGTAAGGCTATAAATGCTGTTAACGGGAAAGAGCAAACACCTCTTCATCAGTTGCTTCAGCATATAAAAGAAAAGAATGAGGATCGATCATGTACAGATAGAAAATTTGAAAAAACAAATAGATATAAGGCCTTAGAGTTATTTTTACAAAATGGTGCAGATATTACTGTGCAAGATAAAGATGAAAAAAATGCTCTGCACTATATTGCTTCATTCAAAGGAGAACAAAAAGTTACATGTTTAGAGTTGATTTTAAATTCGGTGGAAAAAGAGAAATTTAGTAAAGCTGCAAACGCCGCTAACGAAAAAGAACGCACACCACTACAAGTAGCGCTAATTACTAAGACGACAAAAGATAAACATAATTTGGTCAATCCTAAGAGCCGTGATAACACGATCAAGTTCTGTGTAAAATTATTGCAAAATGGTGTTGACCCAAAGCAGTTAATACTACCCGAAAGATTATGGAGCAAAGAGTATTATAAAACTATAAAAGGAATAGAGAAATCAATGGGTAGAGCGCTTATTCCAGATGATATGAGAACTGAACTGAAGTGCAACTTTGGCAGGAAGTTAAAAGCACGCGATATTGTGAAGTACATCAATAATGTTGCTTGTAAAGCAGTGACAACGCTTGTATTTGCTGCTTTAGCCTGTGCAGCAATATTCAGTGCTTCTCAAGGAATTATTACAATTGCAACTGCCTCATCTATTATAGCAGTTATTGGAGTTTGTTATCTTATTTACTTGAATTTAGAAAATATTTATGAAGGATTTGGAAAAATTAAAGGAAAGTTTACTGAAGAAAAGCAACTTACACTTCAAGATAACGCACCAAAAAATGATACACAATGCAATAACTCTGTTAAAGATATAGAAAATAAGTCCAACGATTTAGAAGAGCAAGAGGTGCAAAAATCATCAAATCAATCAGAGCATACTGAGAGTCCTCCAGACACTAAAATGAGTGCCATATCAATAAAACTCGTTGAAAAATTGTGTAGGGATAGTGTAACTAGTAAACCCTCTTCTCTGGCGCTATGAAATCAATCTCACCGCTCAGAGTTTTTTCAGCCACTTTTTTATAATCAATTTTTACGTTAATTTGCCCTTTCTTTTCTTCAAGCCACGCTATAGTGTGCTTCATCCAGTTTTTGTCATCACGTTCAGGAAAGTCTTCACGAGCATGGGCACCTCTGCTTTCCTCGCGATTAGCTGCGCATTCCATGGTAATAACCGCTTGTGGGATCATGTTAGCAAGCTCCAGTGCTTCAACTAAATCACTATTCCACATCATACTGCGATCCTCAAGTGAAATATCAGGCATCATTTTTGCTACCTTTTTTATAGCTTTTTTGCCTTCTTCTAAAACTTCAGCAACACGGAACACTGATGCGTACTTTTGCATAGTGTTCTGCATTTCGCTGCGTATTTTTGCTACTTTTGGCCCACCGGAGGCAAATCGCATTTTATTAAATCTATCTACTATCCAGTCTGTGCAGTCTGAATGCAATTTTTTATGTGGTGTAGCGGATTTTAGTTTCTCTCTTGCTCTGAGCGCTGCAGCTCTACCAAAAACCACAAGATCAAGAAGCGAGTTAGAACCAAGTCGATTTGCACCGTGCACAGAAACACATGCAGCTTCTCCAATTGCAAATAGTCCATCTACCACTTCCTCCTTACCTTGCTTCAGCGTGATCACTTCTCCATAATAATTGGTTGGAATGCCACCCATGTTATAGTGAACAGTCGGAATGACCGGTATTGGATCTTTAGTGACATCAACTCCAGCAAAAGTTCTTGCGGTTTCGCTGATGCCCGGCAATCTGAGTTTTATTACTTCCGGATCAAGATGCGCTATAGTTAAATACATATGATCTTTTTTTGGTCCAACCCCCCTTCCCTCTCTAATTTCAATTGTTATTGCGCGACTTACCACATCACGGGAAGCTAAATCTCTTGCTTTTGGTGCGTAATGTTCCATAAACTTCTCGCCCTGAGAATTAACGAGGTACCCCCCTTCACCACGGCATCCTTCTGTCATCAGGCACCCTGAGCCATATATTCCTGTTGGATGAAATTGTACAAATTCCATATCTTCAAGTGGTAATCCAGCCCTTACTACCATGCCATTACCATCACCTGTGCAGGTATGCGCACTTGTTGCAGAGAAATAAACACGTCCATATCCACCTGTTGCTAACACCACTCTATGCGCACGAAATCTATGTAATGTGCCGTCGCATAGCGACCAAGCAAGAACTCCGCAGCATGCTCCGGTTTCGCTATCCATAATTAAATCAATCACAAAGTATTCAACAAAAAATTCAGCGTTGAATTTAAGACACTGCTGATATAGAGTGTGAAGGATTGCGTGCCCAGTCTTATCTGCTGCCGCACAAGTGCGCTGCGCTGATTTTCCTTTACCAAAGTGAGTTGTCATTCCACCAAAGGAACGCTGGTATATTTTGCCATCTTCTGTACGAGAAAAAGGTACGCCAAAATTTTCAAGTTCAATAACAGCTTTAGCAGCGTTTTTACACATATATTCTATTGCATCTTGATCACCAAGCCAGTCTGAACCTTTTATTGTGTCATATGCATGCCAGCGCCAATCGTCTTCACCGATATTACCTAAAGCTGCACTAATTCCGCCTTGTGCTGCAACTGTATGACTTCGTGTAGGGAAAATTTTAGAAATGCAGGCAACTGAAAAATTAGTTGCAGCCATCCCAAGCGTTGCTCTGAGCCCTGCTCCACCTGCACCTACTACTACCACGTCATACTCATGTTCTATGATCTCATACGCTGACTTATCCATATTTACTTATTTTATCATTACAGGCTTATGATATCACAGAAGTAGAAAAAATCTATACAAGTTTTCTATAGTTAAGACGTCATGCCGCCGCGGCGCTAACAAGTAGCGGGATGACGGTTGTCGTGGTGTCATGAAAGTAGCTGACACTTGGGGTCTATGTTTTTTCTGGTCACACGTACAGCTGTACGAACATTGTGCTACTAGTAGGGTGTCATGCCAGTGCTTGACACTGGCATCCAGGAATTTTATTAAGTTGGTGAGTATAAAAGTAGCTGTTTTATGTTAAAATACGACGTTTTCGATGAGATTATATGGAAAACTGGATTCCAGTGTCAAGCACTGGAATGACACCTCTCTTGGGCTCTCTTAGCTATAAACATTAAGAAATTTACCAAACGAAAAAAAAGGCAAAAGAAGTCCAGTGGTTATTATCCGCTTTAAAATATTGGCGTTTTTTATGTTTTAAACGCTTGACAAGCGAAATTCAGCTGCTTTTAATTGCAACTAACTTACGCTGCAAATGTTTAAGAAATTTGCTAAGCAGAAAAAAAGACAAAGAATCCACGAGTTAGCTAGTCTTTTACTATCTCTGTCGAGTATTGGCATTTTTTGATGTCTTGTAACGCTTTATAAGCGCGTTCAGCTTATTTAGATAAAAATCTAGATGTAGATGAAGTTTTGTAAAGACATACAGCATCTATATACTGCAAAAAATTGAACATAAGACGCAGATACACCAAGTAATCCTTACCTTTTAATCTGCAGATTGGCGAAAGCAAATACAATAGCTTCACTGTCATGATAAAGGGGCTGGCAAAGCTTGTCAAGAAATTTTCTTATTTCATTTAAATTGCTTGTAACCTTCTTATACACTCATCTTTACCAAGAATCACCATGATATCAATGATTCCAGGTGCATCCATTACTCCAGTTATAGGGGCGCGTAATGAGTGGTATACATCGCTTATTTTCATATCGTGCAATTTTGCACATTCCTTGATCTGAGAAGATAAAAAACCCTTATTCCAATTTTCATCACCGATCTTTGACAGAAATGACGCGAGTAACTTGATTATATCGAGGTTAGATTTGACAATTTGCTCAGCCTCTTCACTTAAATCAAGTGGCGGATCTTGAATATAAAATTTTGCTAAATCCAATAATTCGGTCAGGTAGTTTGCTCTTTTTTTTAGCTCTGTCAGTCCCTGCAGTAAATAGCCCTTTTTTTTGTCAGTTAGAGTATTTTCTCTAAGCATTAGAGTCAGAATATCTTCATTGCTCATATTACTAATATAGTGGTTATTCAAATGCTCCAGTTTTTTGAAATCGAGCCGTGCAGGTGAACGACCAATACTTTCTAAATTAAACCACTCTATTGCTTGCTCATCGCTAATAATCTCATCGTTGCCGTGACTCCAGCCAAGTCTCAGCAAGTAATTACGCATCGCTTTTGGCAATATTCCCATCTTTTCATAATCGCAAACGCTTGTGGCACCATGCCTTTTGGATAGCTTATTCCCATCTTCCCCATGGATAAGCGGCACATGTGCAAAGCGTGGAATGTCAAAATCAAGAGCCTGGTATATTAGCAGATGTTTAAAGGTATTAGTGAGATGGTCAGAACCGCGTATTATATCAGTTATTCCAGCATCATGATCGTCAATTACGACAGCAAAAATATATGTTGGAGTGTTGTCAGAGCGTAAGATCACTATATCATCAAGCTGGTTGCTATTTACTTTGATTTGGCCGTATATTTTATCATCAATGACGATCTCTTGTGAGTCTGGCACTTTGAAACGGATAACTGACCTCACACCGGATGTCATTCCAGCGCGTGACCACATATTTTCTTCTGGATCCCAGTGTCGGCTACTTGGATGACAAGAAGGAGGTTTTGTAGTACATTTATGCTTGTATATCTTGCCCTCTTCTCTTGCTTTTATTTTCTTTTCTGCAACTTCATCTTCAGGGCAATAACAGTGATACGCCCTACCATTCTCAACTAAAAGGTTTGCTACTTCTTTATGCCGCTCTATTCTTTTTGACTGATATACTATTTCCCCATCACAGCTCACACCGAGCCATCTTAGCCCTTCTATAATTGCATCAATTGCTTCTTGTGTTGAACGTTTTCTGTCGGTGTCCTCAATTCTTAGCAAAAACCTGCCACCATGATGCTTTGCATAGAGCCAATTAAATAACGCAGTACGAGCTCCTCCAATGTGCAAAAATCCTGTTGGTGATGGAGCAAATCTCGTGACTATACCTGGCATATTTGTCTGTTACAGTAATGTAAATGATGATAGCTAAAATTTATGTTTGTAACAATTTAGAATTTATTTGTTCTGAGAGATAAAATTTACTTGTTTTTCATAAATTGTGTTGTATAATTCAGTATTGGTTGAATATAGCGAGGTGAGTTGTGGATGGACTTGTAGATATAGCAAAATTGCTTTCAGGTAATGAAGCTAATATCAATCGGCGTTACACCTGCCCTTTTGATAAAACAAAACAAAGAGTACAGGCAGATAATCTCCTGTATTTAGCTGCAAGAATACAAAACAAAGGTGAATTTGTGGACATTTGTAAGAAGAACATTGCTTCTGTAACTGCGCATAATGAATATGGAGATAATCCATTTCATGAAGCAGCAAGAAGTGGAATTTTGCTGCCTGCAGTACAAGAGATTGTGAATGACTCAGAGAAGGAAGCTAATAACAAAATTACGAAAGCAGAAGAAGCTGGAGATCGGAAAGAAGTAAGCAGATTGAAAGAGGAACTCAAATGTAATAAAAAATATATTAAAGATGCGCTCTGCAGTAAAGGCTATGCTTTTAATAAGAAGAGGGAAACTCCTCTTTATTACTTAAATGCTGCACAACAGAAAGAAATTAAGCAAATCGCAGGCATAAAAGACAGCTTTATATGTAACCAGAAGTTTCACCTGTGCTTATATATAATAGGGGCGATAGCATGTATCGCTGCTTTATGTTTGTCTTTATGCTTTTTATTTTTAGTTTCTCAATCTTTTGCACTAAGCTCGATGGTTGCAATAGCTTCTGGCGGAGTCACATACCTGTCAGTTAAAGCATGTAGCGAGATACATGCCTTGCATAACGAAAGCACTTTAGTGGAAAATGCTAATGTACAACTTGCAGGAGAAAGTTTGGGTGTTTGATGAAGCTAGAAATTACTTGCAGGCAATGATATAGAAATTTACTTTCTTAACTTCAGAAAGTATACTCATACGATGATAGAAAAGAAGTACAGTAAGATTTTAATAGCAAACAGAGGAGAGATTGCCTGCAGGATTATCAGGACTGCCCATAAGATGGGTATATCTTGTGTGTGCATATACTCGGATGCAGATGTAAATTCTGTGCATATAAGACAAGCAGATGAGTCAAGATATATCGGCCCTTCGCCATCTTGCCTCAGTTATTTAAACATTGAAAAAATATCTGAAGTAGCAGTTGAAACAGGTGCTGAGGCGGTTCATCCTGGCTATGGTTTTTTAGCAGAAAATCCAGATTTTCCACGTGCTCTTCAAAAACATAATATAGACTTCATCGGCCCCAGTGCAGAAACAATAGAAGTTACAGCCAACAAAATAACAGCAAAAGAAGCGGCAAAAAAAGCTGGAGTAAATGTAGTGCCAGGATATATGGGTAAGATCAGCGATGCTGCCCATGCAGCTCAAGTTGCTGAAGAGGTCGGTTTTCCCGTTATGCTCAAAGCTGCATCAGGCGGTGGTGGCAAAGGAATGCGAATTGTAAATTCCAAAAAAGAAATTGAACTAGCGTTCACATCAGCAACAAATGAAGCAGAGAAAAGTTTTAAGGATGGCAGTATCTTTATAGAGAAATATATAGAACTACCAAGACATATTGAAATACAAATCATAGCAGATAAATATGGCAATATGGTTTGTCTTGGAGAAAGAGAATGCTCGATACAAAGGAATAATCAGAAAATAATAGAAGAAACGCCAAGTCCATTCATTAGTGAAGAAGTAAGACAAAAAATGTATGTTCAATGTGTTTCTCTGGCAAAGCAAGTTGGCTATTTTTCAGCAGGCACTGTTGAGTTTGTTGTAGATAAAGACCAAAACTTCTATTTTCTTGAGGTAAATACGAGATTGCAAGTTGAGCATCCAGTAACAGAATTTATAACTGGAATAGACATAGTAGAAGAAATGATTAGAACTTCCTGTGGAGAGAAATTGAGATTCAATCAGGATGATATTAAACTTACTGGTTCTGCAATAGAAAGTAGAATTTGCGCTGAAGACCCATCGAAGAAATTTTTCCCTTCCAGCGGAAGAATAAAATATTACGATAAACCGGGTGAAAATGATTATGTAAGAATAGATGATGGAGTTGCTGCAGGTTCAGAAATTAGCACGTTCTATGACTCAATGATTGCAAAAGTTATAACATATGGAAAAGATAGAGTAGAAGCGATTAGCAGAATGCAAAAAGCATTGTCTGAATGCTATATAGAAGGAGTAACAAATAATATAGAATTTCTAGAATCCATCTTCCATCACCCAAATTTTATCGCAGCAAAGCTCCATACGAGATTCATTCCAGATCATTACCCTAGTGGGTTTCACGGCGATTTTATTACAGAAGAGTATATTAAAATATTTATTTTCACTACGTTATATGTTCATTTAGAAAATGAAGAAAGGTATTATCATAAGGCAGTGAATGAAACGCTTGTAGTTGTAATAAATGACAATGAGTACTCTGTAAACGTAAAGTACCAAGATAATACGTTAATAACAATATACAACCATAACGTATATTCTGTAAGTGGTAAGTGGAAATCAAGTCATGAGTTACTATATATTACAATTAATGATGATGCTGATATAACATTTAAAGTAGAAAAACAAGGCAGTAAATACTTCATAAGACATGCAGGTATGAAAGCTGAGTGTTGTATATTTAAACCTCATGTAGCTGAATTAAGTAAGTTAATGCTAAATAATGAAACAGAATGGATTTCAGCAGATGCTGTAAAATCCCCAATATCTGGTTTATTAGTTAAATTACACGTAAATGTAGGAGATCAGGTGGAAATAGGACAACCTTTATTTGTGGTGGAGGCAATGAAAATGGAAAATATCATATGTGCTGAAGCAGCAATGGTGATAAAAAATATTCCCGTTCAAGAAGGGAAAAATGTGCAGATCGGTGATGTAGTCTGCTTTCTTAAATAACACAAGAAGTACAAACTTGACCCAAACAAGATAAATGAAAACACTTGATGAGCTATGGCAATGGCTATTGGTATGTGTAACAAAAGAGTAACCACTCCTAAAATTATCTGAATGATGATGGAGAGCAGCATAATATATACCGGTTTTACGCTAGCATTTTTTACTGTGAGTACTACTACCAAAGTTAGTATTAGCAATGCCAGTGCTCGATGTATAAATTGCACTGTCGCTCTGTTCTCAAAGATATTCAGCCATATAGGCTGTAAGAAAAATAAATCTTCTGGAATGACTTGTCCGTCCATTAGTGGAAAGGTATTGTAAATCAAACCAGCATTTAATCCAGCAACAAATGCGCCGAAAATTATTTGTATTACAATTAGAATCAGAATAAGTATTGTGTAATATATACTACTGTTAGTAGATTGAAATCCTGTCATCCGAGTAGCTGACACATAACTGTACGAACGCTTACTTTTGAAAATAAATTGCACAGCAAATGGTGTCATGAAAGTAGCTGACACTGGAATCCAGCTTTTACTATGCAGCCACTTATTTAAAGTTAAGTTTTCTGGATCCCAGTGTCTGGGCACTGGGATGACATCTTTCTTGGTGAAAATTACTCTTATACTGCAATGTTCGTATAGTTGTGTACGTAACACTGGGATCCATATTTGGTAATCAAAAAATTGATATGACAATAATGCAAAGATAATTAATGCTAATAATAAGTGAAGTGCAAGCCTATAGTGGCTAACATGAGGTTCAGTTACTAAACCACTTTTAACCATATACCAACCAGCAAAAGCTTGTAAAGCTCCAAATAATAATGCCACACATAGCTTTATTACTACCTTTTTAGATATTTTTCTTCTTAATGTAAAATATATAAATGGCAGGACAAGAACTAAACCTGTTAGTCTTGCAACCAATCTGTGTACATATTCTATTAAGTATATAGCGCGAAACTCCTCCATACTCATACCGTAGTTAAGTGCTTTATATTCAGGTGTAGCTTCGTATTTTAATTTTTCTTGTAGCCAGTCTTGTTCACTCAGTGGTGGTAATGTTCCAGTAATTGGTTTCCACTCCGTGATTGACAATCCTGCTTTTGAAAGTCTGGTAAATCCACCAATCCCTACCATGAGAATTACCATGACCGAGCAGAGAAAAAGCCAAATAGCTACAGGTTTTGCTTCCATAAACCATGCTGAGTTTTGTTCCATCGCTCAGGGTAAAGAATAAATTCCCATAAGGCAAGAAAAGCTGCAACACTATGTAGCAGACTATAGACCGGAAAAAATATCGATACTATATAAAAATAAAAAGGCATCTTTTGCTGTTTGACAGCTATTACCAAAAGAATCAGGTTAGTAACGTATACCACTACAAAGTAGTACAAAAATAATTCATTTAAAACTTTAGTTAATATCAATGAAAGCAGCAAAAATGGAGTAGTAAAAAATATAAAAGCTGCAGAACCAACAAAAAGATTCAATAGCAAAATTCCCTTAAATCCAGCGTGTTTATAAAGTGACTTTATATTTTTTAAATGAACAATATAAGTTTGCATATAGCCTTTGATCCAGCGCGCTCTTTGCTTAATCCAAGCAAATACAACAATTGGTGACTCTTCCAATGTTTCTGAGTCAATCATCCTGGTTTTATATCCCATTTGCGCAAGTCTCAAACCTAGGTCAGCATCTTCGGTAACACTGTAAGCATCCCAGAAAAACACTTTTTTTAGAATTTTTACTGAAAAATGATTACTGCTACCACCCAAAGGGATTGGCATGTTCATTTTTTGGAATCCAGGCGATAAGTATTGAAACCAGTTCATATACTCCAGAGAAAAGGATTGTGTAAGAAAATTATAATCACAATTATAGTAATTTAATTTTGCTTGTACACAGGCAAGCTTATCGTCGCCCTTATTAAATTCAATCAGTGCTTTTTTTAACTGCAATGGGTCTGGTTTATCGTCCGCATCATATATTACTGCATACTTTCCTCTAGCAAAGCTCATAGCATAATTGCATGACTTGGCTTTTGTTCTAGGCAAAGAATAAGGCACTTTTATTACTTCAAAATACTGCGGTAAAGTGTACTTTTCTATAGCTGCTAGCGTTTCTTGGTCATCACTTTCTACCTGAAGCTTCACATCTAATTTTGATTTTGGATAATCCAAACTTTCAATGCTTTCAACCAATTGCTCTATCACTGCACTTTCTTTAAAAGCAGTCAATAAAATAGTATATATAGGAAAATCTTCTTCACTCAGCTTACTATAATCCACTTTTTGGTTGGAGGTTTCACATAAGTTAAAAATTGTAGCTATAAACTTGAATAAATAGCTAGAACATCCGATTATAAATATCAACATCAAAGCAAAATATGTATATTTCTCTGTTAGTGTTAAAATTGAAGTTACAATAAAGAAAGAAGCAAAAAATATTGAGCTTAGTTTAATGCTTTTGGCTGAAAAATTAGGATTCTTGTAATATAAGTAGTTGCTTGAAAATTCTGAAATACCAAAGTGCGAGTTAAGAAGATTTAAAATCTGTTCGCTATCCACTTTTATTAATACATAGTCAATACCGTAATGAGCTTCGAACCAACGGTTGATATCTCGGCTTGTGTCTTCAACCATAAAAAAAGTAGTATTATTTAATTTTTGCCAAGGAATTATATTAAATTTATAGTAAAAAAGTTTCTCTGGCTCTTTGCACAAACTAGAATCAAACTTAATTTTTTCCACATTATCAGCTTGAAGTATAGGCAATTGTTACATTGAACCTAATGCAATTTTTTATTTAAGTCACGTGAAAATGAAGATATGACATCGCTACTACGCTTATCATCTTTACGTTCATGCATTATTTTTTTTACAGCATCAGCAGCTATATTCGCTGTGTTAGCCTGTAAATCTCCAAGAGCTTTTTCAACTTGGTCAGTGACTTTCTTCAAGTTAGAATGGGCATTGTCATCTAATGTCTGATCTAGCTGCTGTCTATTGTGCTTAATGATACTATTAGCTTTATCAAGTGCTTCATTCATCATTTTATTAACTTCTGCATCTAATTCTTTGTATTTTTTAGAAGATTTTTTGTAATACTCCAACATATCTTTCCTGAATTTTTCAGTTTCTTCACTTGAAAATTTGCTTTTGTTACGCTTATTGTTAAGCGCATTTTTTATCACTTTCTTTAGCAATTTATACGAAAGGACAAAACTTACCAAGAAGGCAAGACCGATAATCAGTGATGTAGACATAAAAACCCCTAAAATTCTTTGGACACCAAGTCAGCAATAAATTCCTCTTCAATTTCAGAATTAGTCAATTTAGTATAATAAATTAAAGCAATACTAGTAGCCATTTGTTTTAACTGATCAGTATATTCAGATTTAAATTCTGCCACTTTTTTTTCAATAAGCTTGCTCTTTTTTTTATCTTCCCCTTCTAATATATTCTTAACATTAGCTCTCATTTCTTCTACCTGAGCAAGTGCATCATCTATGATTTTTTTTGCCTGTATTCTAGCTTGGTTTAAAGCGGCATTATACTTGGCAACCTGATCTTCCGTGAGTCTTAAAAGATGAACAGAACTATTAAAAGAATCCAATACTTCTTTACTTCTAGTGCTTATTATTTCATCTAACTTTGGCAAAAATAAACAACTTACTACGAAAAAAAGTGAAGAGAAAAAAATTAAAAACCAAAAAACTTGAGAAAAGAAGGTTGAAACATCAAGCTGTGGCATCTGTTAAGCAGCAAATGTTAATAACATTGCAAGTACAAACGCAAGCAATCCCATGATTTCAACCATGGCAGCACCAATATAAACGTAACTTTTCATTTTACCTTCTGATTGAGGGTTTCTCGCAATCCCATTTAACATAGCAGAGAAGATATTAGCTATACCTAAACCAGCACCGAGCATTCCAAACACAGCCAAACCAATTGCTATAAATTTTAAAGCTACTAAATCCATATATTACCTTTAATTATTTCTTTATAATATAATTGTAAAATATTCTACAAGGAAGTCAATTACTTTACTGCATCTGACAAATATACACATGTTAATATAGTAAATATATAAGCTTGTAAAATTGCAACAAATACTTCAAATCCTATCAATGCAATTATGAACAAAAACGGCGCAGGAGTGAAAAATATGTTCATATTTACAATAAACCCTGCTATCACTTTGATGATTGTATGACCAGCAATCATATTTGCTGCAAGCCTTATTGATAGGCTAACCGGCCTTACTAAATAAGCAAACAACTTAATAATAATTATTATAGGTGCAAGCCACGAAGGAGTTCCTTTTGGTAGCAATATGCGTAAAAATTCTACTCCCCTTTCTTTAAATCCAACAATCGTTATATAAATAAAAACCACCATCGATAAAGCGAAGGTGACTATCACATGACTTGTGACCGTGAAACTATAAGGAAGAACACCAACTAAATTACACGATAAAATGAAAATAAACACTGTAAATATCAATGGAATGTGCTGCAAGCCTTTGCTTCCAGTGTTATTTTCTATTATTGAAATAACAAAATCATATACATACTCAACTGCAGCTTGCAAATATCCTGGTATTACTGCCCCCTTCTTTATTCCAAAAAGCAAAAAGAGTATCATCAATATCACCGAAATCATCGTGAAAAAAGATGAATTGGTAAAGCTTACGTCATACCCAAATAACCTAGGTAACTCCATTATTGTATATACTTTAAATTGCTCTAGAGGATTTAACGCCATTTTGACCCTATGTACTTGAACTATAACAGTAAATAAAGTATGAGTTTTATAGGACAAAGTCAAGGGTTAAGATAAGGCTCTGTGTTATTATAACATTGATACATTAACAAAATATGTAATTAGAGTGTTAATTACAGTCAGCTCTGTATTTTAAAATTTACTAATCTTATTAAATTATTTAACTTAACATCTTATTTTAATTATAATTTAATTTTTAGTGAGGTATATAATGAACGAAATAGATTTTATTAACCCTAATCATCCTTTAAATTTAGAGCAGGAATTTGGTAACGGATACATCAAATTGACAGATGGTTCCTTTAACGAATATACTGGCCATTATCAAATAGGAAGCGAAATACTAGATGAAAGCCATAATATGATAGGAGACTTAACTATAGATGGCTACATTCATAGCTTCCATGCAGGTACCCACAATATGAATCTTAAATCCTTTACGGAGATAGATTTAAAAGGTGATATAAAGAAGATATAAAGTTACAAAAACTTCTGCATCATTGCTTGTGATACAGAAGTCACTTTTCATTCCACTACAATAAGCTTTAAAATCACTACATTTTACATTACAATAACTTTTTCACTTCTTTTTAGGTCCATGAAATTCACATTATCTTGGTTATTAGAACACTTAGAAACCAATGCTAGTTTAGAAGAAATTACCGATAAATTAACTCACATAGGGTTAGAAGTAGAAGATGTGATCGATAATTCCAGATTGACTGGGTTTATTGTTGCAGAGGTATTAGAAGTCGTACCTCATCCAAATGCTGATAAATTAAAATTATGTAAAGTAAATGATGGAAGTAAAATTCTACAAATAGTCTGTGGAGCAAACAATGTTAGAGAAGGTATGAAAACTGTACTTGCATCTCTTGGTAGCACGTTGCCAGAAAGTGATCTCACAATTAAGTCCACAAAAATACGAGGAATGCTAAGTGAAGGGATGCTCTGCTCTGCTTCTGAACTTGCGCTGGTTCAAGAGGAAAGTGAAGGAATAATCGAGCTTTCCGATGATTATAAAGTAGGGGATAAATTTTTCAATTTTGACCCTGTAATTGATATAAATGTTACTCCAAACCGTGGAGATTGCTTAGGCATTTATGGAATAGCTCGCGACCTTGCTGCAACTGGAATTGGGACATTAAAGACTTTAAGCATTCCACAACTTACCAGCTCCATAAATTCACCAATCGATGTTGAAGTTACTGACGGGGAAAGTTTTATTAGTGGAATATACATCGCCAATGTAAAAAATCAAGAAAGCCCAAAATGGTTAGAAGATAGGCTGGAATCGATAGGAATGCGCTCCATTTCTGCAATAGTTGATATCACGAACTATATTATGATATCTTTCAGCCGCCCAATGCACGCGTATGATGCAAAAAAAATAGAAGGAGAGCTCACAGTACGCAAAGCAAACGACGGAGAAAAATTTGCTGGTTTGAACGGTAAAGAATACTTATTAAACAAAGACATAAGCGTTATTGCAGGTGATAAAAATATTCATGGAATTGCTGGAATTATAGGTGGTAAGTGCAGTGAATGTACTCTTGAAACTACTGATATCTTTTTAGAGTCTGCTTGGTTCGATCCCATCTCTATTACTAAATCTTCGAGGCAGCTCGGCATCTCCACAGACGCTAGTTACAGATTTGCACGTTCAGTTGATCCTGGATTTACTTTTGATGGACTCAACCTTGCAGCTAAAATGATTCTGGACTTATGTGGTGGAGAAACCTCAAGCGTAGTGTCTGCTGGCAGTTTAGATAGTGCTGACACCAAGGTGAGCTTTGATTATCAGGATGTGAACAAGTTTGGAAGTGTGTCTGTATCGCCTGATGAGGTGCTTGATATCTTAACGAAACTAGGGTTTAGTATTGATAAAAAAACCGAAGGCAATTGGAATGTACAAGTACCAAGCTGGAGACCGGACGTGACAATACCGGCTGACCTAATCGAAGAAGTAACAAGGATATACGGCTATGACAAAATAAAAGAAGAACCACTACCAAATAATGTTGAAGAAGTAGATAGTACATACGACAATTTGCGTATTTTGATGACAAACAGAGGGTTTCATGAAGTGCTAACCTGGTCGTTTATGAGTGAATCAACAGCTGAAAAATTTGGTTACTCGAATAAGTTATTTATCATCGATAATCCGTTTAACAATAGCTTTAATATAATGAGACCAAGTATTATGCCAAATTTATTGCAAGTTACTGCTGATAATATTGCCCATGGAATATCTGATCTTGCAATCTTCGAAATCGGGCAGATTTACGATGGTGAAGCTCAGTCTAAGTATGTTTTAAGTGGAATTAGGTCAGGAAATAATTTACCTCGAAACCATTATAATACTGATAGGAAAGTAGATGTTTTTGACGCAAAGGCTGATTGCATAGCAGCTTTGGAGTTTTTTAACGTTAATTGTGATAATTTAACGATAGAGAAAGCAGAAAAAGAACATTACCACCCAGGAAAGTCAGGCACTCTCTCTTTTAAGGATAAAGTAGCAGGTTATTTTGGAGAGTTGCATCCTAATATATTAGATCTTTTTGATATCAAGCAAAAAGTTGTAGGTTTTGAGGTAATACTAGAAAATATTGAAAATTTACCTGTAAGTAGAAAGAAATTTATCGATTATAAATACCAAAGTGTAAAACGTGATTTTGCATTTATAGTAAATAAGGATGTGGAAGTAGGTAACATAATCAATGTGATAAAAAAAAGCTCAGAGCTCATCACAGAAGTTTTGATATTCGATGTATACCATGGAAATAATATAGAACCGAATAAGATGTCTATAGCGTTGTCAGTTACTTTTTGCTCTCCAATCCACACTTTAACTGAAAAAGAGATCCAAAAAGAATCAAGTGCTATAGTTAATTTAGTATGTGAAAATACCGGAGGAACTTTGAGAACTTATCGTTGAGTCACAATCATAGTTTCCTGCCGTTGCTGTGTCACACTTACTTCATCCAATTTATTTCCAATATTGAATTCAATATCCTTGAAAAATCTATCCCACATTCCATGCAAATGCTCTTCTATTTTAGGCCACACATCATTTTTAAATGTTACCCCATCATCAGAAAATAAATTACCTAAAAAGGCTCCAATACCTTCATAATTTGACTGAAAACATTGAAGAAATGTCTCTCCTTCTTTATAAGTATTATGTGCCACATTTAACGCTTTTCTCTCTGTAGTCTCTTTATAAGCATTTGATGCTCCAATCTTTATTGCACCAAACATAACTTTACTCCAGTTCTTAACTTTCTGTATACAACCTTCACTATTTCCTGGTATATTATTTATTATATTTTTTGTCAAATTGTCTATCAAAGGAGACAATAAATTTTGGCTAAAATGTTTGATATTATCTTTTGTTTTAATTACAGGATATTTGATGCGTTTTTCTGCTAAACAGTACTCCAGTTCTGCTCTTTCTAATAACTTCTTGATTTCTTTTTCATCAAAAGTTTCAAGCTTGAATACCTTCAGTAAATCATCTTCTATTACTGCAAATTTTATTTTTTCACGAGACGTTAGTTCGTCTTTATAATCATTTTTTGTTTCTTCATTTGTCAATAATTCTTTTTTGCCTAATTCTAACTGTTTTAATGCTTTCAGAATTTCTTCATTCCTTTTTAAGAGCACTTCTATTGATCTTGTACCAGGATGCCCTTTTTCCCTGTTATTTTGTTCAGCTTGTAAACGCTTATTTTGATCTTTGAGTGTTTGTTCTAATGTAGATTTTTCTAAATGTCCTTCATCTTGCACGCGAAAAGCTTCAATTATTTCTGCTAGACCTGATTCACCATATTTTCTTAATTTCTTGCATAAACGTAAAACACCCTTTTTTTGTTCTCGAAGTAACCTTTGCACTTTATATTTTTTTATTTCTAAATACATCTTTTCTATAAAGTCATTTATTTTAGCTGAAGCTTCCTTATCCGATGGAACCTTTACTTTTTTTTCTAAATCTTCAAGCTGCTTCCTTAGGCTTTGCTTCTCCTTATCCGGTATATCTGATTGACTTAACTTACCTTGAACTTTTTTCATTACTGATTTTATCAGCCTGCGCTCAATCTCTTGATCATCATATTCGAATTTAAAAAGGTCTTCTAACCCCATTTTTAAGGTGTCATTTGTTAAGCTACTGTTTTCATGTATTTCTTTTAATTTCTTATATATATTGTTACACCTTGTTTGACCTATTCCTCTTAAACGTTCAATTTCTTCTTTCGCATTACCTAAGGCTTTCTCTGTTGCTTGGAGATGCTTATTTTTATAAATATCAATTACTGTCCTTTTAACTATTTCGCCTTCCTTTATAAGCTTTTTCCATTCCGCCTCATGTACAGAAAATTCATCATCTTTTGAGTCTTCTACTTCCATTCCTGCGTTTTTCAAATCTTCTATTATAATCTCTTTTCTACTTGGTAATTCCTTACCTTGGCTCTCTAATTCCTGTCTCACTAAAGAATTTTTTATCTCATCTTCCAGCGAAAAATCTTCTCCCCGTCTATCTCGCTGAAACTTAATTGCTTGTATAAAGGCAACTTGATAAGCACTTTGTATTAAGTGACTTGTCAAATTAGGACCTATACTATCTACCACTTTCGACTTGAATTCGTTCAATAATTCCTTCAATTTATCATATGTAATCTCTTTCTTTTCTAGCTTTATCAGTTCTTCCATAGTCTTCGCAAATTCCTGAATAGAAGTTGCAAGCACATCCTTGATTTCATTGCGTAAGGGCTTAAGACCATTTTTTAAATTGATGTTAGTTGACAATTTCAGTACGATGCTATGCTCTGAATCCCGCGTCACATCAAACCACTTGTTATTTTCATTTTCATACAAATCTCTAAGCAATCGTTTAAATTGCGGTGGAAATTCTATTTCCATATCCCACGCAATATTTGGTCCAGTAACTTCCTTTTCATGAAAAGACACCTCAATATTTTGATGCTTATTAGAATACCGCCCCATACTTATTTTAAGAGCAGTAACTAAAGAGTGAGATAAATCTCTATTTAAAAGATAAAAAGTAGCCAAAGCAATTGTTGCAGGAACAACTAAGGCTACAAGTACAGCCATATTAACAAAAATTGCTATTGCAGCAAGAACACCATATGCCAATCTTTTTGGCACGCCAGTTTCACTCTTTTTTGTCTTATCTTCCCCTACACTGTCTTGTGTCTTGCTGTTTGCTTGAAATCTACTGCATACGACTAATCCCAGTGCAGTAAAAGCAATATAAGAAAGCATTAAAACTGACAGAGCTAAATTTAATATTTTCTTTTCTGGGCAAGTTCTATTTATTTCCTTAAATATTTCGCTTGATATATTATACCAGGAAGTAAAAAAATCAGAGTTATAATCTTTATAATGAAATATACTGAGTGGAACGTTAAAATTAGCTAACGGCTCTTGTTCTTCCACAGCATCAAAAAATTCTTCTTCCTCTTCTGAAGTAGGAAGACCTAAATTATTCCCTTCTTCTACATTAGAAACAGCTTCCATAGCATCAAAAAACTCTTCTTCCTCCTCCAAAGTAACAACAGATTCTGCTTTACCTAAACCACCACTATTGTTAACAACTTCTTCATAATCATCTGCAACAGCTTTATTCATATTATAACCTTATCCAATTACCCTAAGTATAGCATAAATACTGACAATCTTGCAACTTTATTAAAAATTTAACGCTCAATACTAACACTTAAATCCTGATATTCCTTAGAATAGAAGTTAGTTCCAATTTCTGTATTAATGTCCAAAGATAAGGCAAGGGTCTGCTCTTTTATATATTCAAACCACGTATTTATTGCTTCCTTAATTTTCTCATCTTCTGTTTTGATTATTACTCTGATTCTATCTGATATATGAAAATCAGCTTGTTTCCTAGTTTCCTGAATGAGCCTCACGACATCTCTCGCTAGCCCTTCTAGAATCAATTCATCATTTAAAGTAGTGTTTAGGATAACAACCCCTTTGTTGTTATCAAATACAGAGGAGAATTCACTGTTTGCTTTTAATAATAGTTCATATTCGCCTTTTTTTATAGTATAGTTCTCTGTTTCGTCTCCCAGAAATATCTGTTCATTTCCAACTTGCCTCCATTTTCCCTCTTTGACGTATTGAACTAATTTCTTGATCTTGCCTGGAACTATCTTTCCAAGCAGAGGGAAGTTGAGTTTTAACTCTAGTGATGCAACTTCTTTCAACTTATCCACTATTTCTAATTCTTTTACATTTACCTCATCTTTTATCATCTCTTGATATTCACATTCAAGAAAACCACAGGAAGACTGATGATAAATCCTCATACTGCCAAGTGGCTGTCTGATACGTATGTTAAAAGTGTTTCTAATAGAGAGTGCAGAGTTACATATCTCTCTCACTAGATCCATTTTAGCAATGAGCTGACTATCAAACTTCTCTAATTGTGGAAAATTAGCCAAATGAACAGATGTTTCTTCATACTTAAGCCCTTGCCATATATTCTCTGTTATAAGTGGCAACAAAGGAGCTGCAGCTCTTAGTATGTAATAAAAAACCGTATATAGAACATTATAAGCATCAGCTTTATCCTGATCCAAATCACCTTTCCAAAAACGCTCGCGACTGCGACGAATATACCAATTATTTAGCACTTCAAAAAAGTTCATTAAAATTTTGCAAGCCTCTTGGGAGTTATAGTTGTTCATAGAAGCTTGGATACCTTCTACAGCTTCAAAACACTTGGAAATCATGTAACGATCAATAGTGCTTCTATAGTCCTTACACACTTCAGCTTTAATTCCATCTGCATTTGCATACATAGTAAAAAAGTGATAACTATTCCAAATAGGTTTTATTACATTTTTTAGAACATCTCGTATTGAGTTTCCTTCTTTATCGAGTAACAAATTACCACCACAAACAATAGATCCAGAAAGCATAAGAAAACGCAGTGCATCAGAACCGTATCTATCAAAAACCTCCATTGGATCTGCATAGTTATTCAAACGTTTGGACAATTTTTGCCCTTTTACATCCAAAACAACACCGTGGCATATGCAGTTCTTAAATGGTTCCCTATCAAACAAAGCAGTGGACAATACAAAGAGCGTATAAAACCACCCCCTGGTTTGCGCTATGTATTCAGTGATAAAATCCGCAGATTCAAACCACTCCTTATTTTCAAACGGATAGTGGATTTGCGCAAATGGCATCGAGCCAGATTCAAACCAGCAGTCAAACACGTCAGGTACACGTCGCATAACTGATTTTCCTGTTGGATCATCAGGATTTGGTCTTGTTAAAGTATCGATAAATAGTCTGTGCAAGTCGTCTATTTTAACATTAAAATCTCTCTCCAGTTCTTCTATTGAACCATATACATCTACTCTTGGATATCTCGCATCGTCTGATTTCCATACAGGGATTGGTGTACCCCAGAATCGATTGCGTGAAATTGACCAGTCGTGTGCCCCTTCAAGCCATTTTCCAAATTGACCATCTCTAATGTGGTTTGGTATCCAATTAACTCTCTTATTTAGCTCTACCATTCTGCTTTTGAATTTTGTAACAGCAACATACCAAGAAGGCATAGTGCGATAGATCAAAGGAGTGTCAGTTCTCCAGCAGTGTGGATAATTGTGAATATATTGTTCAGTTTTAAACCAATTCCCTTGCTCTTTTAATTTTTTTATTACTGTATCATTGGTATCAAAAACATGAACCCCTGCCAAATCTGAAATTTCAGGAGTAAATTTTCCACTGTTATCAATTGGACAAATAACTGGAATATCATGGCTTTGGCAAAGGTAAAAATCTTCCTCACCAAATCCAGGAGCAGTATGCACAACGCCAGTACCATCTTCTTCCGTCACATAATCAGCAATAAAAACGCGAAATGCATTTTTTGTGTCTTTAAAATAGTCAAACAGTGGTTTGTAAGAAAGACCTGCAAGATCATTCGCTTTAAGTTTTATATTGCAGTTTTCATATGGAATATTGTTTTGTTCAGAGTGGCTGATAAATTTCTCTAAGTAGCTTTCAGCAAAAATGTATATTTCACCATTCATTGAACTTCCTTCACTACTCCCTGTCATCCCAGTGCCCAGACACTGGGATCCAGAAATAGATTCCAGCGTCACGCGCTGGAATGACATCAAAGGGTGGACTGACACTGCACAATACTTAATATCTTTTCCTATTGCTAAAGCCAAGTTGCTCGGCAACGTCCAAGGAGTTGTAGTCCAAGCAAGTAATTTACACTTTCGTTTAACACTTTTAAATCGCTGTGGGTTTTCTAAAAGCTCAAATGCAACAGTTACAGCTTTGCTAACTTTTTCTCTATACGCGCTATCAAGCCTTGTTTCGAAATTAGATAATGGAGTTTCGCATGCCCAGCTATATGGTACAACGCGCACTGATTCATACACCAGACCCTTATCATAAAGCTGCTTGAATGCCCACATGACCGACTCCATGAATGATTTATCCATAGTCTTATAGTCATTGTGAAAGTCTACCCACCTTGCTTGCCTATTTACATACTTCTCCCACTCTGATGAAAATTTCATCACAGAAGTACGGCAATGATCGTTAAATTTATCTATACCAAACTTCTCTATCTCAGTTCTACCAGATATTCCAAGTTCTTTTTCTGCACCCATCTCAGCAGGCAATCCATGGCAATCCCAGCCAAATCTACGTTCAACCCTTTTTTGAAGCATAGTTTGATATCTTGCAAATGCGTCTTTGATGAAACCAGTGAGTAAATGTCCATAATGCGGAAGTCCATTTGCAAACGGAGGCCCATCGTAAAAGACAAAACAATTATCCTTGGAACGTTCTTCAACTGACCGCTCAAAAATTTTGTTTTCCTGCCAAAATTTTATGATTTCCTTTTCTAACGATAAAAAATCAGGACTACTTACTGTATCAGGATAATGATTTGACTTCATGTTCGCTATGTAAAACTAAAGAATATAGGGCTTTCTGAAAAATTACAAATTCAAAAATATTTCCGTAGCTCACACCCCAACAAACTATTCTGCCGAGCTTCCAATACCTTTTTTTAAGTTTTACTTGCAGTTTTTATTGTTTTACTTAACATTAACCCAAGCTTTAGGGGTATTTTATGGATCAGAAGACAGATAAGTTTCCACAATTTTTAAAAATGTTGTGCTTTGTTGAAATGTGGGAACGTTTCTCTTACTATGGAATGAGGGCACTTTTGGTCCTATTTTTGACTTCTCACTTAGGTTTCACTGATGAGAGGGCCTTTACTATTTACTCATTATTTGCTGCAACAGGTTATGCTATACCAATACTTGGAGGTTTTTTAGCTGATAAGTTGATGGGATTCCGCAACATGGTGTTGCTTGGAGGGATAGTGATGATAGCAGGTCATGCTTGCATGTCATTGGTTAAGTTTGAACCAGGTTTATTATATTTAGGTTTATCTCTAATAGCCATAGGTACTGGTATGTTTAAAGGGAACGTAACTAACTTACTTAGTTCATGCTATGGCAAAGACGATCATGAACGTAGCAGAGGCTTTACTTTATTTTACGTAGGTGTGAATATTGGAGCAATATTGGCTTCTATTTCATGTGGTTATGTAGCCCACTTGTTTGGCTGGCACTACGGCTTTGGTTTAGCTGGTATTGGGATGTCTATAGGGCTAATCTTTTTTCTCAAATTTCAGAATCTTTTAGGAGATAGCGGCCTTTCTCCTTATCCAGAGCTTATGAATAAGCGCATATTAGGGATTAAAATTTTTGGTATAGTATTGATAGGAAGCTTTCTGTCATCATCAATAATTGCTAAAATGCTTATACATAGTGAATTTTTTACTAATATGCTCATATTTATTGGAATAACAGCTCTGGGCATATTTATTTATATAATATCTAAATTATCAGCAGAACAAAGACGAAAATTAGTGGCATTATCTATTCTTGTGGTATTTTTCTTGTGTTTTTTTGCTTTAGAAATGCAGCTTGGCTCTTTGGTTAACTTATTCACCGAAAGAAACGTTATTAACAATGTATTAGGTATAACAATCCCAGCTTCAGTTTCTCAAGCCATAAATCCTTTGTCAATTATAATATTTGGCTTTCTTTTTGGAACATACATGAAGTTTAAGCAAAAATATGCAACTTCCATGTTTACCCTTGGCTTTCTGACAATGGCTATGTGTTTTTTCACACTGTACATAGGATGTTTAAACTCTAACATTGAAGGTAAAGTAGAATACTTATATTTAATAATTGCTATCTCCTTTATGGGACTGGGAGAATTATGTATTGCTCCATTAGTCCAAGAACAAGCAACTACACTAGCCCCCAAAAACCTTAGAGGAGTAGTGATGGGTATAGTAATGCTGTCATTAGCGTTTTCTAACCTAGCCGGAGTTGCAATATCAAAATTTATGTCAGTTCCTTCAGTAAATGGTAAAATAAATTGTTTAGAATCTTTAGAAATATATAAAGAGGGTTTTTTAAAGGTGGGAATATTTAATTTAATGCTCGTTATTGTATTTTTATTCTTCTTCAATTTTATACATAAAGTTGTTACTAACTCATCTTGTACAAAAAATTGATATAGGTAAGCTCAAATTTGTAGATTTAAGGTACCCGTCCAGCAGAGGTAGCAATTAAACTTTGTAACTTTTGAAAAAGATTATGATTGCATTTTTTCAATACTCTTTGCTTAAGATTTATATTTAACGCTGCTTAAAATCAGTGAAATGCACACCCCAGCAAACTACTCTGCCGGGCTTCCAACACTTTCACATTTACTATTTTGTCCCTGTATTTATCTTCAGAATCATCAATGCACACTGATTGCATATATGGGCTTTTACCAATAATTTGGTTTTGGTGTTTACCTTTTTTATCGCTAAACAGAACAGGTATAGTTTTACCTACCATACTCTGGTTAAACTCAAGTTGTTGCTTACTAATTAATTTCTGTAAACGAAGAAGGCGCTCTGTTTTAACCTCTTCTGGTACTTGATCTTTTCTTTCCGCTCCCGGTGTGCCTGGTCTTGGGCTGTATTTAAAACTATAAGCCTGAGCATATCTAACTTTTTCTACTAATTTCATAGTTTCTTCAAAATCTTTTTCGGTTTCTCCAGGAAAACCAACAATAAAATCAGAAGAAAATTCGATTTCAGGTTTCAATTTGCGAAATCTGTCTATTATTTCCAAATACTCCTCTGCAGTGTGTTTCCTGTTCATCGCGTGCAATATTTTATTCGAACCAGACTGCACAGGCAGGTGAACAAACGGCATGAGCTTTGGCTCTTCCGCATGTGCCAAGTAGAGAGATTCATGCATATCTCTTGGATGAGAAGTTGTATAACGAATCCTCTCTAGCTTTTCAATTTTAGCAATATGACTAATTAATTTTCCTAAATCCCACACTTCCCCTTCGCACTCCCCATAGTAAGCATTGACGTTCTGACCAAGCAAATTGATCTCATTTGCCCCATTTGCAACTAATTTCAATGCTTCACGAAATATTTCATTCACTGGCCGTGAATACTCAGCTCCACGAGTATAGGGCACTACACAAAACGTACAAAATTTATCACAACCCTCTTGTATGGCAAGAAACGCAGAAGACCCCTGGCTATTGCCATAGCATTCATCTGGCAATTTATCAAACTTTGCAACTTCAGGAAAATCAGTGTTTATTACATGACCTTTACTTCTGCTTGCTTTGACTATCAGCTCCGGTAAGGTAGCGATACTCTGCGGACCAACAACAATATCAACAAAAGGAGCCCTTCTGAACACTTCTTCTCCCTCTGCTTGCGCTACACACCCAGCCACCACTATAGTCATTTCTTTTCGTAACGAATGAATCTTCCCAAGCTCTGAGTAAAGTTTTTCTGCTGCCTTCTCTCTAATGTGACAAGTATTCAGTATCACTAAATCGGCTTTCCCTGCATCACTAACAACGTTGAACCCCAAAGGTTTAATTACATTTTCCATTAAAACGGAGTCATAAACGTTCATCTGACAGCCGTAAGTTTTAATATATAGGCCTTTCATATTTGGTATGTCTTTTTCAAAATTTCTTCACCCTACACGTAAATGTCTAACAGACCAGCGCGTGACGCTAGTGAACTTGCTAGCACAATAGATTTTGACAAAATTATACGAAAAACTGGATCCCAGTGTCAAGCACTGGGATGACAAGTTCTCGGCAACCCCTACGTCATACCATCACGGTATCTCTAGATCACGCTAACAAGTAGCGGGATGACGGTTGTCAGGGTGTCATGAAAGTAGCTAACACTGGCTTCCATCCAAGAGGGCAGTGCCCTCTTCTTGTCATCCCAGTGCTTGACACTGGGATGGCTTTGTTGCATCGCTACTTATGAAAGGCTAACTATAGTTAGGATTATAAGCAACTTATTGAAAATCTTGTTTTTTTGCAATCAATCTGATCAAATTTAAGAATAGTAATTTNTTATTTATATTAATAAATTTAATTCTATTGAAAATAGCTAAAGCATTGAAATTCTTGAATTTTAGCCGGATTAGTGAGTGGTAGTGAAATTTCTTTTACTCAAATTTAGGTATTCACTGACCGTTCTTGTTATAAATACCAGAATAATAAGCTACTGATATTCTCTACCTTTTTTATCTTTATCCATCATAGCTAGCGATGCAACAAAGCCCACTGGGATCCAGGAAAAAGAATGGTGTCATGCAAGTAGCTAACACTGGGATGGCTTTGTTGCATAGCAACTGAAAAAATCTGGTGGCTACTGACAAAATTCATTATAAAAT